>CAYOXJ010000093.1:0-5878 GCA_964407905.1 uncultured Thermoplasmata archaeon | reverse complement strand
GGCGCATCCAAGCTCAAACCCACGAAGCTCAGGAGAATAGGGGTGGTGTTCGCGGGGTCGACCCCGAAGAAGCCCCTCTCCAAGGGAGGTTGCGCAGAGATAGCTACAGGAGCAATGTTGCCCAGGGGCGCCGATGCTGTTGTCATGGTTGAGGACACTGAGCTTCTGGGCGACTGGGTCCTTATTGCAGAGTCGGTCTATCCAGGTCAGAACGTCTCGAAGAAGGGCGAGGATATCGCCCAGGGGTCGAAGGTGATCTCGAGAGGAGAGCTCCTGAACCCGAGCAAGATAGGCGCATTGGCAGCTGTGGGCAAGAAGACAGTCAGGGTTTTCTCGAAGCCATTAGTCGCTGTCGTGCCCACGGGCGATGAGATTGCTGAGATTGGCGAGAGGTTGCGCCCGGGCCAGGTTTACAATGTCAACAGCTACACGCTATCTAGCGTGGTCTGGGCAAACGGAGGGGACGTGCGCATGCTCAAGATCGTCAGCGATTCCCTGAACGATCTCGAACGCGTCGTGAAGGATAACGATGATTGTGATATGCTGGTGTTCTCTGGCGGTAGCTCGGTCGGCGAGCGAGACGTGATGCTGGATGTCCTCGAGAAGAACGGCAAGGTAGTATTCCACGGAGTGGCCATCAAACCTGGGAAACCCACGCTGTTCGGCGTTCTCGGCAGGCAGCTCGTCTTTGGAATGCCCGGATATCCCACCGCATGTCTCTCTAATGCATACATTCTGCTCGCGCCAGTCCTGAGGAAGATGGCGCGGTTGCCGCAGAAAGAGCCGGTGTCCCTGAGAGCCAGAATGGCAAGAAGGGTCGTGTCCGCAACTGGCAGGACTCAGTTCCTGACCGTCCGCCTGGAAGACAGCTTCGCACACCCTGCATTCAAGGAGTCCGGTGCAATAACGAGCATGGCCTTCGCGGATGGTTATGTCATCATACCATCAGATGTGGACCTGCTCGAAAAGGGCGAGGAAGTCACGGTCTACATTCTGTAGACCCTTCAGCCTACCATTGGCAGCCATCTTCAGGATGGCTGAAATACTGCTTTGCACATCCGCCAGCCTGCGTACTGCTACGGTGACAGATTGCCTATCCGGAACATGGGCCGAGATGACATTGACTTCGCCATTTGGCTGATAGACCAAGAAGGTTGGGGGTACACTCATGTTGAGCTCGAGCGAATGCTTAAACTCGATCCAGAAGGCAGTTTCATCTACGAGGACAAGAGGCCCCTCGGCATCGTCACATGCGTGAGCTATGGCAAGACAGGTGTCGTTGGCCACCTTGTCGTCTCCAAAGAGGGCCGAGGAAGGAAGGTTGGCCAGTCGTTGGTGACAGCCGCGGTCGAGTACCTCGAGGGCGTTGGGGTGGAATCAATGCTGCTATATGCGACCCCTGAAGGCACTGGGATCTACGAGCGGTTCGGCTTCAGAACGTCCAGGAACGTTCTCTGCATGAATGTGCATGCGAGCCCCGGGCCCGAGCCACTTCCCGGATGCTCGTGCGAGCTTATCAGGCCTGAAGATCTAGCTGACGTGATATCGATTGACAGGGAGTTGTTCGGGGATGATAGATCTCGGATTCTCGAGATGCTCCATCGCGAATTCCCCGAGCATTGCTTCAAACTCGTTCGCAATGGAAGGATTGCCAGCTTCGCGTTTGGCAGGAAGACACCGGTCGGTTTCGATCTCGGCCCGTGGGTAGGTCCCTCTGATAATCGAGCGGAGGCGGAGGCCCCTCTGAGAGCATTCTTCGACGCTGTCGGTCCAAACGGAGTCTTTCTCGGAGTCTTTTCGGACAACCCAGTAGCTCTCTCGATCTGTGAGACTCTCGTGAAAAACCGAGTATGGAACACCGCCCTGATGGTGCGGGGCAAAGGGCGGTACGAAAAAGACATACGAAGGATCTTCGGAGTGGCTGCTTTCGAACTCGGTTGATGAAGAATCTCAATAGGATTTGACCACGCGCTTCGTGTAGTAAATGATGTCCTTTTCTCGCCTGTACCCAGCATTCTCGAAGAGCTTCATCGACGGTCGGTTGTAGTCCTCTATCAGAACGCTGAAGAGCTTGTGTCCTCTCCTCTCGAGCGCCCTCTCACATTCACGGATCATCTTGGTTGCGATGCCTTTCCGTCTCGCTTCCGGCAGGACGGCAAGTCGGTTGATCCACCCCTTCCTGCCATCGTCGCTAGCTATTGCCACTCCAACCAGCTTGTCCGCAATGAACGCTCCCACGAAGAGATCTGGCGCGGCCTGCAACTGTCTTCTCAATCTCGTGAGGCTGTCTCTGCCCCTTGGTCGGAAAGACAGACCTGCTCTCGCCCACAGTCCCGGGATCAGACGGAGTTCCTGTGTGTGCAAGGGACGGACTTCGACCTTCACTCTGCTCATTCGATCGACCGGAGAGATGATAAGACAGCGAATGCTCTCATTGGATTTGAAGGACTCAGTAGCTCAGCAGACTTGTCGGCTCTCGCCTGGGGACGGATTGATTGCACTCCGCAGGCGGATTCCTCGGAATGATCCTGTCAGATTGGCCCTTGGTCTTTGGCATACTGGGCCACTCTGTACATGGTCTCGAATGCGTGGAGGGCCTCAATAACGTCCTTGGCCTTGAATGACACGGACTTGATGTCCCTTCGCTTGACGAAAGGTATCTGGGCTGCATACTCCGCCATCAGCGGCCTCTCGAAGCCCACTTCCATCAGTACTGGTTTCTTCACCACGTATGGCTTAATCTCGTTCCTCTTCTCAAGCGCTTCCTTGGCTCCCAGCCTGATGAGTTCCCGTGCACGTCGGGGGGTCAAGGAACGAACTGCGTATATGCCCACCCCCTCTTTCGTAGGCACTCCAACGATGTTCTTCACAAGGCTCTGGGCCTGTCTGACTGCATGCAGATCGCCCGATACCAGCACAATTGGGACCCCGAAGTGTCCTGCGATAGCTGCGCTCAGACCAGATTCGCCAATGAGCGTGCCGTTGAATCTCAGCTCAGCGATTGTGAACGTGTAAGTGTGCCCGATTACGCCTGCGTGCGTGTGTCTCATGGAGTGATAGCCTATCTGGAACGATGCGTCGAAGCTCTCGTCAAGGCCTGCCATCATGCCGAGCTCGTACGGAGATCCTTGAATCACCGTCACGTCGTCGTCCAGTTGTTCGACGAGCAGGTTCCTGCCCGTGTCATGTGCGTCGCAGACAACGATCTGATCGGCGCCTCCTGCCTTCGCACCCTCTATGGCAGCTTGCACCTCACCAGTCATTATCTCGCGCATCCTCGGGTAGTCGGAGCCCTTGTAGTCGGTCTGCACGTCATGGCTCAGTGTGGCAACGCCTTCCATGTCCGCAGTAATATGAACCTTCATTGTATCGGGCACATGCAACAACATGCTGGGCTTAAATCTTGGTGGGACGGACGACTATTCTGCGTGTCTCCACAGTCTATTTATTGATGTGCCAATCTAATACGCTCATTGATGGCTCTAGTCCCCCCGACATTGCCTTCCGGCCAAGCCCTCTCGCCTGATAAGAGGATGAAGAGTCTCTCGAGAATCTACGAACTCACGGCAAATCTGTTGAACGTCGAGGACACGTCAGCGTTCCTGCAGAAAATCGCCGAGTCGGTTCGTGAGCTCTTCGGCTTTGATAGGGTTAGCATCTCCATTGCGGATGATGCGCGAGGCATTTTCACCGATCACGCACTTGCGGGGTATCCTCCCGAGGTCGAGGAAGAGATACGCGGCTCTCAGTGGGCGTTTGAGAAGGACGAGATCCTTGAGGATTTCCGGGAGGACTGCAGAATCTCTAGAATCGCCTATTTCATACCCGCCGAGAAACAGACAACTGCGCCAACGGGGTTCGTCGGCGTCAGGGATCCAGAGGCCGCCACTAGGCCGCGCGAGTCTGAGAAATCCTGGCACGAGCTGGATCTGCTGTATTTCGCGCTGCTCAACCGAAGAGGTTCGATGATTGGCTACTTGCAGGCAGATTACCCTGTGGATGGCAACCTCCCATCCAGAGAGATCGTGCAGGAGGTGGAACTGTTTGCGACGATTGCAGCTGTGGGCATCGAGAACTTCGACACCTACAGGCGGATGCACGACCTTTTGCAGGAGAATGAAGTGAAGACCGATAGGATACTGAGGCTCCTCGAATTGATACAGAGCGTTCTTCGCATTGACGATGTTGATGTCGTCCTTCAGAAGGTCTCCGATGCGATGGCGACCACTTTCGATTTCAGGAAGACCAGCGTATCCCTGTTTTCGCCGGATTCTGACCGCGTGACCATCCATGCTCTGACGGGGTACGAAGATGAGGAGGAGAAGGCGGTGCGCAGAAGCAGGATCCTGAAGGAGAAAGTCGTCGAGGATTTCAAGGAGGAATTCCGAGTGACAAGGACTGGATACTTCATCCCGGGAGAGAAGCAGGGCAACGGCTCAGCGTTCGTTTTCGTCGAGAGCCCCGACAAGGTGCCTGTTCCGAGGAGGACACCCGAGAGCTGGCATGAGCTGGACTTGTTGTACTTCGGCATCTTCGACCGCGACGGCAAGATGATAGGCTACATCCAACTCGACTATCCCATCAACCAGCTGATTCCCACGAAGGAGACCATGGAGGCGATGGAGGCCTTCGCGAGCATAGCTGCCATTGCTATCGAGAACTCAGCGATGTTCTCTGATTTGAACGGGGCGAAGGATCAGGTCAAGATGTACCTCGATCTGCTCACGCATGATGTTGGCAATCTCGTGACTCCGGTCAATGCATATCTCGAGATAATCATGGGAACAACAAGCCTTTCCCCCGTGCAGTTCAAGTACCTCTCATCGGCCCAAGAGGCCATGAAGAGCATAATCCATCTGATAAGGAACGTCAAGCGGTCCGCGCAGATGCTTGAGGCTTCCGAATCGGAGATCGTTCCCACGAACCTGTCGAAGTCGATTCAGTCCGTCGCCACGGAGGCGAAGAGCGCTTTCCTGGGCAAGAAGGTGGACATTCGGCTCAACATCCCAGGCCAGGACGTCTGGGTCATGGCCGACAATCTCATTGGCGAAGCGATCTACAACCTCCTGACGAACTCGATGAAGTTCGACGAGCACGAGGAAGTCGTAGTCGATGTCGAGGTCAAGACGGTTGAGTTTGAGGGCAAGCGGTACGCCCAGGTCCGAGTGATAGACCGTGGGATTGGGATACCTGACGACCTCAAGGACAAGGTCTTCTCAAGGGAATTCATGAGGTCACCCAGGGCAGAAAGGCCTGTCGCTCAGAAGGCCAAGGGCGCAGGAATGGGCCTACCCATAGTCAAAGCGCTGGTGGATCGGTACGGTGGCAAGATATGGGTCGAGAACCGTGTCGTGGACGACCACAGGAAGGGGAGCGTGTTCAACGTCCTTCTGCCGAAAGCATAGGTTCGGGGTGGACTCTAGGGAAACGATTTATATTCAGCTTCTTCATCCCATCGGTCGGCTCGATAGCATGGACATCGCCCACGAGGTCGCGATCATACAGAGAAACAACGGAATTGTCGGTCGAACGATGGAGTTGGAGAGGGCACTTGCTGCCGTTCGATCTGGAAAACATCTCATGATAGAGGGCCCAGTGGGCGTTGGCAAGACGATCATAGCAGTCGCGGTAGCGAAGCACCTGGGGCGACAGATCTTCAGGGTCGACGGTGACGAGAGGTACACAGAGCAGAAGCTCTCTGGCTGGTTCGACCCCCCGATAGTCCTTGAGAGGGGGTATGTGCCAGAAGCGTTCTCGCCAGGGCCTCTCACAGGCGCGATGCAGGAAGGAGGAGTCCTGTTCATAAACGAGATGAACCGGATGCCTGAGGGCGTTCAGAACGTACTTCTTCCAGCAATGGACGAGGGCGCGATCGAGA
>CAYOXJ010000092.1:0-5896 GCA_964407905.1 uncultured Thermoplasmata archaeon | reverse complement strand
AGGCTATCCAGCGTATCTCGCATCCAGGCTCTCTGAGTTCTATGAAAGATGCGGGCGGGTGAAGACCCTCGGAGGACACACAGGCTCGATTTCCGTCATCGGAGCGGTCTCGCCCTCTGGCGGCGATTTCAGCGAGCCCGTGACGCAGAACACGCTCAGGATCGTCAAGGTGTTCTGGGCCCTTGACTCTAAGCTGAGAGAGAGGAGACACTTCCCAGCAATCAACTGGCTCACATCGTACAGTCTCTACAGCCCGATCCTCGAGGATTGGTACAAGAAGAATGTGGCAGAGGACTGGAACGCTGTCCGACTGTGGGCGATGGAGACCTTGCAGAAGGAGGCCGAACTTCAGGAGATCGTGCAGCTCGTTGGTTCGGATGCGCTTCCTGAGGAGCAGAGGTTGACGCTCGAGGTCGCGAGGATGATCCGCGAATTCTTCCTGCAGCAGAGCGCATACCATTCAGTCGACACGTACAGCCCGCTGAAGAGGCAGTATGAGTACATGACGGCGATAAGGAGGTTCTCAGAGCACGCGAAGAAGGCCATCTCGCTCGAAGTGCCTCTGGAGAAGATCGCCACGTTGCCCTGCAGAGCCGACTTGGGCAAGCTGAAGTTCGAGGACACGATCGACAGGGACCTTACGACCGTCTTGGCAACAATGGAGAAGCAGTTTGCCAAGCTTGGAGCGTGATCCGGATGGCGAAAGAGTATCACACGATCAGCCAGATTGCTGGGCCACTGGTGTTTGTCGAGAAGACGGAGCCGGTTGGCTTCGGAGAGCTCGTAATAATCTCCCTTCCTGACGGGTCCACCAAGAGAGGGCAGGTCCTGGACACCTCGGACAAGATCGTGGTCGTGCAAGTGTTTGAGGGGACCGGAGGGATCGACAAGGCCTCGGGCGTGAAGTTCCTGGGGGAAACGGTCAAGATGCCCGTGTCCAGAGACATGCTCGGTAGGGTGCTCAGTGGCTCCGGGGACCCTCTGGACAAGGGGCCGCCCATCGTCCCGGAGAAGCGAGTCGAGGTGATAGGCGCTGCTATCAACCCATGGGCAAGAGACAACCCACGAGAATTCATACAGACCGGAATATCGTCAATAGATGGCATGAACACGCTCGTGAGAGGCCAGAAGCTGCCGATATTCTCTGGGTCTGGCCTGCCGCACAACGACATCGCACTCCAGATCGCAAGGCAGGCCAAGGTCGTTGGGAAGAAAGAGGAATTCGCCGTGGTGTTCGGCGCGATGGGCATCACGAGCGAAGAGGCCCAGTACTTCATGAAGGATTTCGAGAGGACAGGCGCCCTCAAAAGGGCAGTCGTGTTCCTGAATCTCGCGGACGACCCAGCAATCGAGAGGCTCTTGACCCCGAGGCTCGCGCTCACGACTGCAGAGTATCTCGCCTTCGATCTGGACATGCACGTTCTCGTCATCTGGACGGACATCACCAACTATTGTGAGGCGCTGAGGCAGATTGGCGCTGCCAGGGAGGAGGTGCCGGCCAGACGTGGATACCCCGGATACATGTACACGGACCTGGCGAGCATGTACGAGCGTGCGGGCCGGATCAAAGGGAAGAGGGGCTCGATCACTCAGTTCCCAATCCTGTCAATGCCCGGCGACGACATCACTCACCCGATTCCGGACCTCACGGGATACATAACTGAGGGACAGATCGTCGCGTCGAGAGAGCTGCACAGGAAAGGCATATTCCCGCCGATCGCAGTCGAGCGCTCGCTGTCCAGGCTCATGGGCCAGGGAATAGGCGTGGGCCACACGAGGGAGGATCACAGAGCCGTTTCAGACCAGCTCTACGCAGCTTATGCTGAGGGCAGGGATCTAAGAGGGCTTGTGGCAATCGTTGGAAAGGAGGCTCTGTCGGAGAGGGACAGGAAGTTCCTGGACTTCGCCGATGCTTTCGAGGACAGGTTCGTTCGGCAGGGCAAGGACGAGGACAGGACGATTGAACAGACACTCGTCCTCGGCTGGGAACTCCTTTCGATGCTGCCGATAGATTCCCTCACCAAGATCGACAGGAAGTTCATCGAGAAGTACCACCCACAGACGAAGAAGAAGTGAGACAGGAATGCCTGTGAGAGAGATCCAGCCAACCAGATCAGAGCTGCTCGAAGTCACGAAGAAGATCAGGCTGACCCAGAATGGTCACAAGATCCTGAAGCTGAAGCGAGACGGCCTGATACTGGAGTTCTTCAAGATACTCGATCAGGCCAAGGACCTGAGGCTGGAGATCGCAAGGCGGTACGTTGAGGCTAGGGAGAGGATCGCCATCGCGAGCGCCGTCGACGGAGTGATCGCGGTTCGTTCCGCATCATACGCTCTCACGAGGCATCCGGAGATACAGCTCAGGAGCAGAAACCTGATGGGCGTCGTGGTCCCTGATATCAAGTCCAGCACAATTGTGGCACCGCTTCACGAGCGGGGATACGGGATCATCGGCACCTCGCCTAGAATCGACGAAGCGACCGATGCCTACGAGAAGCTCGTCGAGACGATTGTCAAGGCGGCCGAGCTCGAGACGACGATGAAGAAGCTGCTGGATGAGATCGAGCGCACGAAGAGGCGCGTGAACGCGCTCGAGTTCAGGGTATTGCCTGAGCTCGAGGAGATAGAGCGGTTCATCCGTTTCAGGCTCGAGGAGATGGAGAGGGACAACATCTTCAGGCTGAAGCGGATCAAGGGGAAGACCGCGAAAGAAGCAGAGGCCTGAGATCATGAAACTGGAAGAACTCCTTCAGGACAGGACGACCCTTGTCAAGCTCGTCTGGCTCGCGTTCGTCTCCAGCCTTGTGCTCATCGGGATAGGGCTCTATATCATAATACGTGATATTGTTGGATAGGTGGGCTCAGAGCCGCGCCGTCTAGATGAGCCCCTTCTTCTTGAGGTACTTGCCCCTGACCGAGAGCGCGCTCAGGGCCGTGATCGCCCTCTCGGGCACGGACATGACGGGGATTCCTCTTCCGTCCAAGAACTGCTCGGATTCGGGGTCGTCTATGCCCGCGAAGCACGCGACCGTTGGTTTGCCGCTGAGCTTCGCCGTGATCGAGATCCATTTGGCGATCTCGAAGAGATTTGTTGCGGCCTGTCTCGCGGCTATCACGAGAATGCCTTTGACCTCCTGCGCCTGCCCCACGACTCTGAGGACGTTAGCATATCTTGCGGTGTCCGCGTCTCCAATTATGTCAATCGGATTCTCCCAGCTCCAGGTTGGCGGGCATACCTTCCCAATTTCCTGCAGTGTCTCCTTCGAGAGCTCTGCAAGGGGCAGGTTGAGGTCGCCAGCATAGTCCGTTGCGATGACGCCCATCCCTCCGGCATTGGTGACTATGGCAATGCCATCGCCGACCATTGGCGGTTGCCCAGAAAGCGCCTGGGCTGCATCGAACAGCTCGAACATTGTCCTTGCCCTGTAGACGCCCGTCTGCTTGAAGACAGCGTCGAACGCGGCATCGGAACCTGCAAGTGCGCCTGTGTGTGAGGCCGCAGCCCTCGCTCCTCTTTCCGATCTTCCAGCCTTCAAAATCACGACCGGTTTCTTCCTCGAAGCTCTCTCCAGGGCTCTGAGCAGCTCTTGGCCCTTTCTTGTCGACTCCATGTACGCAGCAATGCATTTCGTCTTTGAGTCCTGGGCGAAGTACTGGACCAGATCCGCATCGTCTATGTCCGCCTTGTTCCCCGAGCTGACAAACCCAGAGAAACCAAGCATCTCGCTGACAGAGTACTCGATGGCCGCAGTGCAGAAGGCTCCGCTCTGTGAGAAGAAGGCAATCGAGCCCGCTACCGGAGCCATTCTAGCGAAAGAAGCATTCAGTTTCGCATGGGGTGATATCACGCCGAGCGAATTGGGACCGACAAACCTCATTCCGTGCCTTCTCGCTGTGTCAAGGAGGATCTTCTCTCTCTCCTTCCCGGCTGCGTCGCCCTCCGAGAATCCTGCAGAAATCACGGTGGCAGTCTTGACTCCTTTTCTGCCAGCCTCATCAACCACTTGGGAAACCAGTGGTGCAGGGACAACGACAACGACCATGTCGGGCACTTCGGGGCAGTCGAGCACAGAGGGATAGCATGGCATCCCGAGTATCTCCCTGTAGTTCGGATTGACGAGAAAGACCCTGCCCTTGTATCCCTCGCTGAACAGGTTCTCGATTATGATGTTTCCGATTTTGCCTGAAGTCGGAGTCGCGCCGATCACAGCAACTGATTTTGGCTTGAAGAACGGGTCCAGGTCGCGCACGGAGAGCGAAAACGAGTCGTCCGATATCAATCCTTTGCCAGAAGAGAATCAGCCCGAGAAATCCTCAATCCACATTTTCCCTGTGCCCAGGTGAATCATGGGCACCTTAGCGGGGTCCGGCACCTGGTTGTGCATCCTTTGGTACGAGGTTTGAGACTGCCACGCGGATGCGTTGATGAGCTTTATGCCGCGGTATTCCGTCGCCGCACATGAGTGTATGTGCCCCGTGACGAATATGTTGGGCACCCTGTCAATCACCAGATAGTCCTTCTGCTCGGGCGCATGTGCGGTGCGCTCACCGTATATGGGCGCCATGTGCCTCCTCCTCAACATCTCTTTCATTATCTCTCCGGGCTCTTCGTAGGATAGATGGCGTATGGCGGGGATCAGATCATCAAAGCTTCTTCCGTGGTATGCGAGCAACGTCCTGCCCTCGATCTCCATGTAGCATGGATTGCCGACAAACGTCACACGCGAATCAAACATGGAGGCCACTTCTTGTGGAAGGGCAGGTTGCGGCTCAGCGAGTCTCACAGCATCGTGATTTCCCGGCATCATCACTATCTTGATTCTTTGGGGGATCAACTTCACGAGCCTTGCGAGCTCCGAATACTGTGCGTACACATCTTCGATGAGAAGCTCGTCTTCCTGGCCCGGGTAGATTCCGATGCCGTCGACGAGGTCACCGGGCATCATGATGTACTTGATGTCTTTGGCGATGTCTTCCTTAATCAACCAATCGATGAACCTGTTCCAAGCGTCCTCTAAGAATTCCGTGCTGCCCACGTGGATGTCGGAGACGAACGCGAGGATCGAATTCGAGCCATTCACTGGCATTGAATTGCTAATCGGCACCTCTGGTCGAACGATTTCCTTTGCGACGACAATTTCGCCGTCCTTGCTGAAGGACCCCACAACCCCGAGCACCTCGTCCTTGATGAAGGAGTCCATGCCCTTCCTCGACCCCTTCATCACCAGAACATGAATCCTGTCCTCCTCGTCCTCCAGCTCCAGCAAGGTGTGCCCGTTCTTCGTCGTCCTCGCGTCGTTGACTATTCCAACAAATCTGACGTCTCTCTGGAGCTTCTTCGCCCTCGCGATGGGAACCATTCCCGAGAGCTCCCTCCTCTTCGCGAGTATCCTCTGAAGTGAAGAGAACCGGTCGTTGAACAACTTTGCGAAGTCTATGACATTGCCAACACATGTCGAGTTGCCCGTGATGTCCTTGAGTATCTTGATTTCGGCAGGCGGCTTCGCCTCGCCCCGTTCTTTGACCACTTCCCTCTTCTCTGTTGGTGCTGTTCGCTGTTCCGCTTTCTTTGGCAGGCGGGTCAAATAGTTCTCGACATCGGTCTTGGTGAGCACCAGCGGTCGGTCTGGATCCTGAAATATGAGGCTCGTGCACTTCATGGCATCCGGGGCCTTGGCAAGCGCATCCAACGCCTCTGGATCGACGAGGATGCCTTTCTCCTCGAACATCTTCAGAATCCGATTCTTCATCCGCAAATCCAAGAGCGGATGACCTTAAAAACATTTCAGTCGCCATGTTCGATGACACGGCGCAACATACGACTAGCACTCGTGACTCCTGCATGATGGTGGGGACGCAGAGTTAAATATCCACTCCAACATGGCTGGCGGATGCT
>CAYOXJ010000091.1:0-6023 GCA_964407905.1 uncultured Thermoplasmata archaeon | reverse complement strand
ACTATTGGATGTTCCGCAAGGAGCGCATACACGAGCTCATCTCTGGGAAGAGCAGGGGCGCAGAGGGAGCCGAGGGCAGCGACAGCGTCTACGACGAGATCCCTGATGACATCTGGAGCAGGGAGTAGACCAACAGAGCTCGAAAAAGAACTACTCACTTTCAGGCCGCCGAGCGAAAGCCCTTAGTCCTCATTGATTCTAACCGTTCGTCGAATGCTTCCCAAGATCTTTCCCTACGAGCCAAGGCCAGGGCAGGAGAGGCTCATCGACCTGATGGCCTCCGCGTGCGAGGACAGAGCTCACTTGGTTGTCGAGAGCGGGACGGGAACCGGCAAGACGATCTGCGCCCTGAGCGCTTGCTTTGGGTTCTGCAAGGCGAGGGGAAAGAAGCTCCTATATGTCACAAGGACAAACTCCCAGCAGCGACAGGTGATGTACGAACTCAGACGGATTGCAGGGCGCGCCAGCATCTTCGGCGTGGCTCTGCAGGGCCGCAAGAACATGTGCCCCTTGGCGAGACGCGACGCAGAGCTATCCGAGGGAACACCTGAGGAGCTGTCGAAGGTCTGCAGCGAGAGAAAGGCACGGGTCATGAGAGGCGAAGAAGAGGCCTGCAAGTACTACGCGACCATGGTATCCGAGGACCTCCAGCCAGTCATGAGGTATGCCCGCGATGAGCTGCCTACCGCAGAGGAATTCGTCTCGTACTGCGTGGATCGCACGTTGTGTCCTTACGAGCTCAGCAAGTTGCACGTGCCCGCCGCGGACGTCGTCACCTGCCCTTACATCATGTTCTTTGACAACTTCATAAGGCATGCCCTCCTGGACTGGATGGCATGCTCTCTGCAGGACATCGTCCTGATAGTCGACGAGGCCCACAACCTGCCGGAATACGCTCGAGAGCTTGAGTCCGCGAACCTGAGCGATATCGCCCTGAGGATGGCCGAGAGAGAGGTTGACGAATTCGGGGATCCTGAAGTCGCGGACGGAGTCAGCCTCAGGGACTTCATCATGATGATGGATGAGGTCTTGAACAAGACGGTTGAGGAGTACCTCATCGACGAGGACGGGATCATACCGCAGTCCCATCTGGAGGAGGAGCTGATGTTCAGGACGCGCCTCACGAGCAGAGGCTTGGCGGGCCTCCTTGCTCAGGCAACTAATTTCGGCGAGATGATCCGGGACCGCAAGAGGATCTCTGGAAGACTTCCCAGGTCGTACGTCCACGGCGTGGCTGGATTTCTGACTTTCTGGCAGACTCTTGACGAGAGCGAATACGTGAAGCTGATCGCCCAGGGGAATGCCAAGACGTTCGAGGCCTACTGCCTCGACTCAGCGATTGCATGCAGGCCGATCATGGAATGTCATGCGAGCGTCCACATGTCGGGCACCCTGAAGCCTCTTGGCGAATACAGGGAATCAATCGGGCTTCCGAAGGACGCGAGAGAGCACGACATACCCTCTCCGTTCCCTCCCGAGAACAAGCTCGTGATGTTCGTGGACGATGTGACGACGAAGTACGAGGATATCGAACGGGATGACAAGATGGTTGACAGAATCGCGTGCCACATCTCTGAGCTACTGTCAAACGTGCCGAGGAGCACCATTGTCTTCTATCCTTCATACGCTCTCATGGAGAAAGTGGCCAAGCGGACCACGTTTGCGTCCGCGGGAAGACACGTGTTCCACGAGCTGAGAGACATGGGTCAGACGAACTTCATGAGGGTAATTGGTGACTTCAAGCGCTCTCCGCGAATGGCAATCTTGCACGCCATCTCTGGGGGCCGAGTGAGCGAGGGCATTGACTTCCCGGGCGAAGAGATGGAACTCGCAATCATCGCGGGCATCCCCTATCCGAAACCCACCGCGAAGCAGCGGGCGCTTCAGCATTTCTGCGAGATTAGGTATGGCAACGGATGGGAACACGCGGTGAAGGCTCCGACCGCGAGGAAGCTTCAACAGGCGATAGGCAGGCTCATCAGGAGCGACACGGACCGAGGAGCGGCCATCATCCTCGACAGGCGCGCTGTCCAGTTTCACGAAACTATCTCCGCGAGGAGGACCCGGCATCCGGTGGAAGACCTGCAATCGTTCTTCGAGAACACGACCTTGAGGGCGGTCCCCGGGCACGCTCATAGGAACCCACCAAAGCGTGGGCTGCAGCTGTAAAGAATTCTGAGTCGATAATGCGTTTTCATTATTATGGACCTCTGCAATATGGCCGACAATGACGCCGATCGAGATCGTCCTCTCGGGCATTTGGCTGATGATACCCGCCCTGGTGCCCAACTCTGCTGCGGTGCTCTTCGGAGGGGGGAGGCCGATGGACTTCGGCAGAAGCTGGCGGGGCAAGAGGATTCTCGGCGATGGCAAGACCTGGCAAGGGTTCTTCGGCGGGGCGCTCTCGGGCGTTGTCATCGGCCTTCTTCAGCTGGGCATCATCGAGGCGCTCAATGCCGCAGATCCGTGGAGCTTCGGGGAGTGGCCTTGGTCCTTGTGTGCGATACTGAGCCTTGCGTTTGGGTCGATGCTGGGCGACAGCGCGGGCTCACTTCTGAAGCGCAGGATGGACAAGGGGCGGGGCGACAAGGCGCCGGTACTGGACCAGTACAATTTCGTCGCGGGTGCAGTCGTGTTGGCCCTTGCCTTCAGGACAGACTGGTTCCTTGACCATCTCGTCAGGGACGACGGGATCCTCGCGTTGATTATCTTCTTGATAGTCGTCCCGGTGCTTCACAGAGGGGTCAACATCATAGGTTATAAGTTGGGCAAAAAGGATGTGCCCTGGTAGGGTGGAGGAGCATGCTGAAGCAGATGCTGAAGGACATGAAAGTGGTCCAGACAGGAGAATTCATACTTACGTCGGGGAGGAAGAGCGACTATTTCGTCAACATCAAGCGCGCGAGCACGAACCCTGAAGTCTTGCGCGAGATCGGGAAGGCGGTGGCACCTTACGTTGACGACTGCAAGATCGCTGGGATGGCACTTGGCGCCGTTCCCCTCGCAGTAGCAGTTGCTCTGGAGACGAACAGACCTTTTGTGATGGTCAGAAAGGAACCGAAGGACCACGGGACGAGGGATCTCATTGAGGGTGAGGTGAGCCCGGGGGACAAGTTCATCATCGTAGAGGATGTCGCGACTACAGGCGGCTCCACTCTGAAAGTCGTGAGTGCGCTCAGAGAGAAGGGCGCGAACGTTTCGAAGGCCGTCGTTGTCGTCGACAGAGAAGAGGGCGCGAGAGAGATGCTGATCGAACACGGAATTGAGCTCATATCCCTCTTCAAGGCCAAGGACCTGGCATGACTTGTGGCAAGATAGATTTCAGATGCAGACGGTGCAGGCTTAGCGAGAAGCGGACGCAGGTTGTTCCCGGGTCAGGGTCGTGCAGGTCCAGGATAGCCTTCATCGGCGAAGCACCCGGCAAGGATGAGGACCTGAAGGGCATGCCTTTTGTGGGCAGAGCGGGAAGGCTCTTGGACAGGGCACTGGAACAGGCCGGAGCCTCACGCAACGAGGTCTTCATATGCAATCTTGTGAAGTGCAGACCGCCCAAGAACCGACGTCCAAGGAAAGACGAGATAGCGGCCTGCTCGAGATACCTGCGCTCTGAGCTCCAAACCGTCAGACCAGAAGTTGTGGTGGCTCTTGGCCAGACCGTTGCAGAGAGCTTCCTCAAGGGCAGGAGGAAGATATTGGACATCGTCGGATGCGAGTCTGCTATCACGATCTGCGGGAGGAGAGTGCGGTTCTTCGCCACATATCACCCCGCGGCGTGCCTTTATCAGCGGAAGAACCTGAAAGCGTTCAACGAAAGCATAAGGGCGAGCCTCAGGGCTGCCCGCATGGTCTGAACTCACCGATACAAGGTCACAACCTTTTCTTGAGGAGGAATCTCAGGTTGCCCATCCCGTCCTTCCAGCTGCTGAGCTTGACCTCGCCAATCCTCTGACTATAGGCGATCGGAACCTCAGCAGCTCTGACCTTCCTGAAGGCCTCGATCTTGAGCTCCTCCGACATCGCCATCCCATCGCTGGTGAGTTCGACCACGCCGAGAATATCGCTCCTGAAGACCCACATACCACTCTGCGAGTCCCTCACTTTGACTTTCAAGAGAAGCCGTGTAGCCACCGAGAGTATCCAGTTGCCCAGCCTGTGCTTTGCGCTCATAGCCCCTTTCTCCATCTTCGCGAAGCGGTTAGTCGTGATGAAATCCAGCCCTTCGCGCTCCAACATGTCAGCGAGCAAGGGAATCTCAGCTGCGGGGTAAGTCATGTCAGCATCGAGAGTGGCGATGATCTGGCCAGTCGCCCTCCCGAAGCCAGTCTTGTAGGCCCTCCCATAGCCCCGTCTCGGCTCGTCAATCACAACTGCGCCCTTCTCGGCTGCGATCTCCTTGGTGCGATCCCTGGAATTCGTGTCCACAACAAGTATTTCGTACGGGCGCGAGCCGGCCAACGTCTTCTTGATCTCGTCTATGACGAGGCCAACACTCTTCTCCTCGTTCATGGTCGGGATGATGACCGAGACCTTCGGCTTCTCCGTGCTATCACCTCCCAGGGAAGACGAGTCGGAACCGCCTCGGCCTCTTGCCGCCAGGCACTGGGTATGGCGAACGCTCGTAGAACTTGCAGCAGAGGTATCCGAGGACAGCAAAGAAAAGTCTGACCAGCGCCCAGACGGACTTCGAGGTCTCGAGCAACCTCTGTGGTTTGTAGCTCGACCAGAGATAGCCATGTTTCATGGTGAGCTGCTTTCTGCCCCATCCGTTCCAGAAGGCCTGCTTCAGGAATCCTCGGAAGCTGCCCTTGGTCCGGTGATACACGATCGCATCGGCATTGTATCCGAATGTGTAGCCCTTAGAAACCGCCCGGTAGTTCAGATCGATATCTTCTGCCGTCACGAACCATGGATCAAACCCACTGATGTCGTCTAGCACTTCCTTCTTCCAGGCCATGCTCGCGCTCGGAAACGAGATGTCCACTCCTCGGTGAAAGAGCTCGACCCGTTCCAGGTCCTCGAAGGCATGGTATCCGATGTTGATAGTCTTCCCCGCGACGATGTCGTACTGCTTCAGCGACATCCTAAGCTCCTTGAGCCAGAAGGGATTGGCGATACAATCTCCGCCAATTGTGGCAACAGCTTCGCCCTTGGCCAACGATAGGCCGAAGTTGGTGCTCTCGCCCCTCGTACCCGGATGACGAAAGAGCCTGATCTCAGGGTGCTTTTCCGTATACTTCTTGATGATGTTGACCGTCCCATCCCAGCTTCCTGCGTCGACAACGATGATCTCGAATGGCCGTTCCTGGGACACGAGGCTGTCGAGCAGGTCCCTTATGTGGCGCTTCTCGTTGAGCAGATTCAGTACGACGCTGATCATCATGTTGCTGACGCTTCCGAAATCGTTTGATGCATATTATGATTTGCAGAAGTTGCTGGCTCAGCCTTTTCGTATCGGCCCATAACCAATGCCGAGGTACTCAGCACCCGCACTCTTCACTCGTTCCGGATCAAGACATCTGCGACCATCAACGACCACGCGCATTCTCATCTTCGAGAACTCCTTCCTGCCAAGCCCCTTGAACTCGGGCCAATCCGCTTGGATGATGCATCCATCTGCTCCACTGAGACATTCGGCGGCGGACGATGCATACTCTATCGTCGGCATTGCCCTGATGAAGCTCGCCATTGCCATCGGATCGTACGCCACGACTCGTGCGCCCTTGGCGAGCAGCTGCGTGATGAGCGGAACGGCCCTCGTCTCTCTGATGTCGTCCACTCCGCCCTTGAAGGCGAGCCCAAGCACAGCGACGCGCTTTCCGTCGAGAGAGCCAACAGCGCTCTCCAGCAATCTGACGCCCTCGCCAGGCTGCTGTTCGTTGATGGCAAGGAGGGTGGCCAGAAGTCTGGAGTTGTATCCCGCCTTCCGGGCTCTGTCCTTCAGAGCCCTCACATCCTTCGGCAGACAGCTGCCTCCGAAGCCCAAGCCTGGCCTCAGAAAAAATGCACCTATCCTCGGGTCCATT
>CAYOXJ010000090.1:0-6074 GCA_964407905.1 uncultured Thermoplasmata archaeon | reverse complement strand
CGCGGTGAATATGCCCCTGCTCCTTGCACACACCGCCCGTCAAACCATCCGAGTTGGGTCCAAGTGATGTTGTCTCTAATTGGGGCGCTAGAACTTGGGTTCAGCAAGGGGGGTTAAGTCGTAACAAGGTATCTGTAGGGGAACCTGCAGATGGATCACCTCCTACGCATACGGAGGGGGACTACCCCTCCACCAAACCATGGTAGGGTTCCGAGCGCCAAAGACACAGCTTCTGTCATCGGACGTCGAGCGATTTCTTTATTCAACAAAGAACCAGCTTGGACTATCGTCTAAGGTCACTTGTTGAAAAACGGGAAAGAGGTTTGGTGGGGTTTGTTGCCCATCCTGCGCTCATGTGCTGGGCGGCGGAGGGGCCTTGCCCTTGCGCGACATCACGAACATCAGGGCAAGCAGTACTATGACGACTATCAACAGCCCGAGGTTGACCATACCCCACGTGATGGAGCTGTCAGCACTCGTCTTGACATTGTCCTGTCCCTCCTGCAATGCCGTGAGCTGCTCCTCTAGGGAGGCCAGAGCGTCCTCGAGGTCCTGAAGCTTCGCACTCTGAGTCGAATTGGACACATCGACCTCGTCGGACAGGTCCTCCAGCATCGCCTCCAGGGCCACAAGCTGCGCCTCGAGGTCGTCGGTCCGGTTGTCCACCGCCGATATCTGGTCTGACAGCTGATCCTGCACGGCAGCGATCTGGTCACCCAGAGCTGATATCTGGTCTTCGAGGGCCGCGATCTTCTCTTCCGTGGACAGCGCCGAGACCGTCACCGAAACGCTCGCCTCTGCGACGCTTCCGTCGTAGCCGTACACACGGGCGAGAAGGGTGTGAACTGAGCCATCCGGAAGTCCTGTCGTGTCCCACATGAACCACCACTCGATCCCGGCAGTCTGAGTCTCGTACAGAGCGCCGTCCACGAACAGGTCGGCGGCTGCCCTCCACCACCCAAGGTTGTTCTTCATATTGACATTGACAGGCACAATCCCGCTGACAATGCTGCCATCTGTCGGACTGACTATCTGGACCTCACTGGTGCCAGAAATAGAAGACATGAGCAACATGTCGACCGAGGCTGTCGCATCGACGCCGTTGAAGCCGCCAAGCACAAAGACTCTTCCATATCCGTCAGTGGCCAGACCAGGGTACCCTCCTCTGGGCTCCGACAATGACACGCCCGCATAGTCCCAAGCGTCGGAAGCCACGTCGTATCTCTGAATCGTTGCGACAGCTGGGTCGTTTGAGAACACGCCATTGGTGCCTCCGAACACATAGACGTAGCCGTTCCTGGCAACCGTAGACACAGCATGCGATACACCAACGGTCATTGGGGAGGCAGAAGACCATGTGTCTGTCAGGGGGTCGTACACCTGGACTGCGTTCTGAACGGCACCCAAGGTGTTGTATCCTCCCATGACGTAGATCGCATCTGGTTTGTATGCCAGGGCGGTAGCTGCCCTAACAGGGATCGGTAGATCCGCTCCGTAATGCCACGAATCCGTCTCCGGGTCGTAGACATAGGTCGAGTTCATGTTTGGCCAGCCGCCAAAACAGTAGATCAAGCCATTCGCACCAGCAGCCGCTGGACCCCATGCGATGCCCGTCGGAATAGGATTCACCGTCTCGGTCCATTCTTCAGCTACAGGATCGAAGATCTGGACACTCGTAGTGGCATTGAAGCCTCCCATGACGAACAATCTGCCGTCGGGCAACTGGGTATAGAAGGGAGCGTCGGTGCCATGAGGCATGTTTGGACCAAACGCTGTCGCTCCCGTTTCGACATCGTAGATCAAAGTCGAGTCCATCATCGGCCATCCGCCAACGGGGTAGCCTCCCGCTATGTAGATCTTGCCCTCGTGGTATGCGGATGCAACAACGTATCTCGCCGCACCAAGAGGATCGGCTGCAATCATCGTCTCATAGGGCTCCTCTGCCGCAACAGGGACGGCCCATACGAACATCGTTGCTGAGACGACCAGCACGAACGTCAGAGCCGCCGCTCCTGCTCTTCGATTCACTGACAGTCTGTTCACTAACATCCCATCCCGCATCACTAGCTGATGCCAAGCTCGAATAGATTCTGAGAGTATATATGTATTGCTGGAGCCATGTGCGCGCACTACAGGGAAGCATTGTCATACATATATTCAATTATGTGAATTTTTACATTCGGATGATTGGGGCGATTCTTCGAATATCTTGCAGTCCGGCAGCTACGCCTTCCAGAAGGACTGCCGACGAACACGCTCTTCTTCGCAACACTTTTCTAGACGCAGTTCCGAATGTTTTTATACCTCAGCCGAATACACTGGGACGGAGCTGGGAGTCGGGTCTGGCGACTTACGTCTGCGGGCCCGACGCATTCGATGTGATACCCACCAAGAGGCCTCGATAGAATGATGATTCTGAAGATGAAGAAGGAAGACCTTCCGGTATTCCTCGACAGCATCAGGGAATGGGGAGAGCTTTGGGGCCCAACGAAGAGAGAGGGGAAATGCACCTATACAAAGGTTGATTCGCTCTCGCAGATGGACCTCAAGGCGACGAGGACCATCATCCCGCCCAAGAAGTTCCTCTATCCGCCGAGGTTCACGATGTTCGATTACGACGAGGAGGGCTATGTTGAGCGGGTGGGCGACGTGCCAAAGAGAATCCTGTTCGGCATTCATCCGTGCGACATACACGGCATTCTGATCATGGACAAGCTGTTCCTAGAGTCCTACAAGGATCCCTACTACGCCGAGAGGAGGGAGAAGACGCTCCTTCTGGGACACAGCTGCGTTCCGGACGACAAGTGCATGTGCTTTGCGACGAACACAGACTTCGTCGCAGAGGGGTTCGACCTCTTCTTCTCTGATCTGAAGATGTTCTACCTTGTCTGGGTCGGCTCGACAAAGGGCCATGACCTCATCAGGATGAGGCCTGAGCTTTTCAACAGGGATCTCGGAAGGAACGACATCATCAACTACACAGAATACAGGAAGTGGAAGAACACGCAGTACAAGGTCAGCGTGGACCTCACCGGGATGCCTGACATCTTTGAGCTTGGATACAGCAGCCCCGTTTGGGATCAGCTTGCTGAGAAATGCCTCTCTTGCGGACAGTGCTCCATGGTGTGTCCGACCTGCAACTGCTACAATGTTGTAGATGAGGTTGAGCTCGGATCGGTTGAGGGCACAAGAGACCGCTGCTGGGATAGCTGCATGTTCAGGGAGTACTCCGTCGTCGCGGGCGGACAGAACTTCAGGGACAAGCGTGCTGATAGGCTGAGGCTCTGGTACACCCACAAACTCCAGGCGTTCATCGGGGAGTTCGGCAAGCCCGCATGCGTTGGCTGCGGCAGATGCGTGGAAACGTGCCCTGTCGAGATTAACGTCGTGACCGTCTCAACGGCCATAAAGGAACAGGAGGTGGGCAAATGAAGAAGCTCTGCGTGGTCCTGGAGGACAGGGAGGTCCAGGAGAATCCCTTCCAGCCGGACATGTGGAGGATTGTCAGGAAGTACCCCCTGACGAGCGACGTCAACTTTTTCCAGGCGAGGCCCGTTGACGTGGACGAGGCGCTCAAGTTCAGCTACAGACCAGGGCAGTTTGTCATGCTCTCGATAGTGGGCGAGGGCGAGGCGCCGTTCTCAATCTCATCCTCGCCTTCGAGGCCGGGCCTACTGGAGTTCTGTATCAGACGTGTCGGCACTCTGACCGAGACGCTCTTCACTCTCAAGGAGAACGAGACCCTCGGCATCAGGGGCCCCTACGGCAACGGCTTTCCCATGGAGAAGATGGAAGAGAAGGACGTGATGATAGTCGCCGGGGGACTTGGCGTAGCCCCGCTGAGATCGATCCTGCTGTACATGCTGGACAACAGAGACAAGTTCGGCAACGTGACCTATCTTCACGGCGCAAGAACGCCGGGCGAGATGCTCTTCAGGGAGGAGTTCATGCAGCTGAAAGAGCGCGAGGACCTGAAGTGTCTTCTGACCGTCGACAAGGATGACACCGGCAAGTGGAAGGAGAAGATCGGCGTCGTGACGACGCTCTTCAAGGACCTCGGCCCAGTGGATGCGAAGAACACCTATGCGGTAGTCTGCGGTCCGCCGGTGATGTACAAGTTCGTGATGGAACATGTCGTGAAGTTGGGCATACCCAAGCACCAGATACTGATGACGCTCGAGAGGAGGATGAAGTGCGGCGTCGGCAAGTGCGGCCATTGCGCGATTGAGTATCTCTACACGTGCATAGACGGCCCCGTGTTCTCGTGGTGGGATGTGCTCCACATGAAGGAGCTCATAGGGAGGGGTGCAAGTGACAAGGCAATCGCCTAAGGTTGGGATCTACGGATTCACGGGCTGCGCGGGCGACCAGCTCATGATACTCAACTGCGAGGACCAGCTCGTAGACCTCTTCGGCGCGACCGAGATACGCTCGTTCGTGATGGCGAAGAGCGACAACCACGAAGGGGATCTGGACGTGGCGTTCATCGAGGGCTCGATCTCCACTGAGGAGCAGCTGAAGAGGCTGAAGGAGATCCGAGACAGGGCAAGGCTTGTGGTCGCGATTGGCACATGCGCGTGCCACGGCGGTCCACAGGCGATGAAGCTCGGCGAGGGCAAGTGGGACGAGATGTACAAGAAGGTCTATGGCAGCGCGAAGATCCACGTATCGAAGGCATTTGAGGCACAGCCGATCGATGCTTTCGTGAAGGTTGACCTCTACATACCAGGCTGTCCGATCGACAAGGGTGAGTTCCTCGGATCGGTTTCGAAGCTCGTCGCGGGCAGGCACCCGTATCTATTCACTGCGCCAGTATGTCTGGAATGCAGGTGGAAGGAGAACCCGTGCATTCTCTATGCTGGCAGATTCTGCGGCGGGCCTCTCACAAAAGCTGGCTGCGGCGCTGTCTGTCCGTCCCACAATTTGCCGTGCGTTGGCTGCTGGGGCCCTACGAACGATCTGAACGTGAGCTCTGAGTACAAGCTGCTCAAGGAGAAAGGCTACGATCCGGACGAGATTCTGAAGAAGATCAGGAAGTTCGGTGGGGCGAACGTAGCAAAGCTCTTGAAGGACCTCGAGAAGGGCAAGGAGGCGAAGCCATGAGGGCGCTCAATGTCGAGGCGCTCACGAGAGTCGAGGGTGATGGCGGGATTACCGTCACGCTCGACGGCAAGAGGGTCAAGAGCGTCACATTGGACGTTCACGAGGGGCCGAGGCTGATCGAGCAGCTCGTGAAGGGGATGACGCCTGCAGACGACCTGAACGTTGTCCCTAGAGTCTGCGCGATCTGCACGCTCTCGCACAGGTACGCTGCATTGAGAGCCCTCGAGAAGGCCATCGGCATCAGGCCTCCTGAGAAGGCTCAGCTGACCAGGGAGCTGATGATGCTGGGCGAGAACGTCGAGAGCCATTCTCTGCACACATTCCTGCTCGCGCTGCCTGACTGTCTTGGGTATCCGTCTGCGATTGCGATGCTGAACGACTACGCAGACGATGTGAAGCGCGCGCTCAGGCTCAAGAAGTTCGGCAACCACGTCATGGCGGCGACGAGCGGCAGAATCGTTCATGGCGAGAACCCGATTCTCGGTGGGTTCGGCAAGTACCCGACCAAGAAGGCCCTTGAAGAGATCAAGCTGAAATCGCACGAACTCGTCCCTGATGCTGTGAGAGCGGTCGAGTTGTTCGCATCTCTAGAGTACTCTACGTACTCGGAGGCAGACATGGTTTTCATGTCAGTCAATGCGCCCAACAAGCAGTACGGCTTCGCCGGTGAGTCGATCCTCATCTCGAATGGCAAGGAGGTCAATGTGGAGGACTACAAGAAGCTCACCAGCGAGAGGGTTGTGAGCCATTCATTTGCCAAGCGTTCGATGTATCAGGACAAGCCGTTCACCGTTGGTGCGAACGCAAGGCTTGTGAACATGGGCAAGCGCTTGGACGGCCAGGCGGCAGACTTGTTCAAGGAGCACTACAGTGACCGTTGGCTTAAGAACCCGCTCATGAACAATCTCGCGCAGGCAATCGAGATGGTCTGGTCGCTCGAGCACATGCCGGAGCTGGTGGACAAGATCACC
>CAYOXJ010000089.1:0-6081 GCA_964407905.1 uncultured Thermoplasmata archaeon | reverse complement strand
CGCTGCGCTTGACGATCGTTTCGACCAGGTCAGAACAGCCGCCAAGACATTTCCTCGTCTGGGCGATGTGCTCGAGGCCGCCATAATCGCGCAGATCGTAATAGCCCAGGACCTCGGATTCCTCTAGTGAGTTTGCGACCGCGGCATCTGGTCCATCGGGATCCTGGCACCCGACGCAGATCCTCGCAAGCCGCCGCTAGCATGCTGTCAGAGATTGTCCTTTCGCCAAAACCTGTCGCATTACTCTCTAGAGAAGATGTCCGTGTACAGCTTGCGCGAGGCGAGCCCTCCAAGGACGATGAGGGCGATGGGTATCACGAACACCGCCAGGTCAGGGGTCCGCGCCGTCCCGATCAGCTGATGCGTAAGATACAATCCGCCCTGGTGGAACGGAGAGAACAGCGCCATTGTCGGGCTGTAGTCATGGTACATGTTTCCGTACACGTCCGTGTTGGTCCATGTGTCCAGCAGAAAGGACGTCCACTCGAACACCGTCATTGTGGCAAGGAGCGAGAAGTACAGGAACATCCTCGACATCGCGCTAGGCTTGATCACCATTCTCTTCGTGCCGAGGTAGATCAAGCAGGAGCCGTATGCGGCTGAGACCATCGTGAGGGCTGCCATGGCGTACGAGACCAACGTGATGAGGAGTATCTCTCCTGCGGGATGGTCGAACCGGGACAGCCCGATGAAGACGAGCGGAAATATGAAGAACGGCCCGACGATCAGAGGATACAGTATCTTCGAGAAGATGACAGTGGTGACCGAGATCGGCCCCGACATCAGGACCTTCACAGTGCCCCTGGTTATCTCATGTGTGAACCCTTTCGCGAACAGTCCGCCGATGTAGATCACGGATGCGAGCAGGGCTATGCCGTACGAGAATGTCAACAGGTTGAACGAGACGTCCTGGCCGAACGGAGTGCTTGTCCATGAGATCTCGTGGATGTCCACGCCTTCAGGGAAGGCAATGACTTCTGCCTCCTGTGTCCCCAGGTTGCCCGCAGGCGTCCTCACCGCAAGGGTGACCTGATAGAGGCCCCACTCAGTCGGCGTGAAGTCCACGACCTCGCCCGTCCGCGTGATTGTCGAGTAGTTGTGTCTGATGTACCATGTGTAGGTGGCTCCATCACCAACGTTCCGAGTGCCACTGGCATCGAGGACTACGGTGTCCCCAACATTGACTGGCTGCACGTCGTTGATGGTCGGTTCCGGGCGCGTCCAATCGCCCCCGATGGGGTTCACCGTGACCTGCACGCTGCTCTGGGCCTGATTGCCCGATGCATCTCTCACGTACATCTGAACCCAGAAGTTGCCTGAGTTCCGGAACGTGTAGCTCGGGGTTGGTCCATACATCATCTGATCGAAGACGTCCTCGACGACCCATGTCCAGTTCGTTATGGCCACGTTATCCGTAGAGTTCGTGCCATTGAAGCTTACAGTCTGGCCCACTTCGATGCTCTGGGGATTTCCGGCATTCGGGCTGGGAGGGATTGTGTCCGACAGGTCGGATGGGTTGACCGTGACGTTGACCTTCGTCTCATTGAAGTTCCATGAGCTGTCAACTACCGTTAGATGAACTTCGAAGTTGCCGACTGCGTTGAACCAGCAGCTAACCGTATCGCCGTACATCTCAACATCGCGGACGCCATCCCAGAAGCTCCAGCCATAGTACACTATCTCGGCGTTGTCCGTGGAATGTGTGGCATCCAAGGTGACGGGTGTTCCGGCGGTGACAATCGGGCCCGGACTGATTCTGGCATCAGCCACTGGGGGTATGTTCTCCGTGGCTCCAGGGAAGTTCCCTCCAGGCCCGTCCTCGCCCTCACCGAACTCGAACGAAACGGCCATCTCCATCGTGTAGCTCATGATGTAGAACACTACTGCGAGAAATATCATTAGAATCACCGCACCCAAGAGCCCATGCTTCGCCATCGTCCTCAGGTCTTTCTCGAATATGATGAAGGCCCTTCGAATCGTCGCCAAAGGTTTCGTCTTCTTGATCTTGAGCTCGGGGAAGTGCTTTGTCTGCTCCGCAATATCGCTGGGCGGTGGAGGCAGCTCATCGTCAGGCGGGGGCAGCGGAGGCACCTCCAGGGTCTCTTCTGGTGGCGGCTCGGGCGGCGTCACGAGACCTCACCCCTGGAGACCCGCTCGAAGACCTCTTCCATGTTTCCGGTTGTCCTCATCTCGAAGAGGTCGATGCCTTCCTGCAGCAGGATCTTGGGCACGCGCGGCGCGTCCCCGCGCCTCTGAAGGGTCAATGCGATCTCGCCCTCGACGATCTTTATTATCTGGAGTCTGAGTTCTCTGTCCAGGATTTCCTTTGCCCTCTGCGGGTCGGACACATGAACCAGATACGATGGTGCAAGGTACTTCTCCTTCAGTTCTTCCGCCGTGCCGATTGCGATGAGTTTGCCATGGTGTATGAAGGCGAACCTGTCCACGATGTACTCGGCCTCTATCAGGTTGTGGGAAGTGAAGAATATGGTGTTGCCCCGATCGACGTACTTCCTGAAGTATTCCCTGAGCCTCCGTCTGTGGATGATGTCGATGCCCTCGAATGGCTCATCGAGGAATATCAGCGGCACATCAGCCATTATGACTCTCGCGAGAGAGACTCTCTGGCGCTGGCCTTGTGACAGATGTGCGATCTTCCTGTCTATGAAGCTCCTCAGGTCCGCCATGTCCGCCGCCTTGTTGATCGCCGCGAGCCTGTCAGATTTCTTGATCAACATCAGCTTGCCTAACATGTTCAGGTATTTTCTCGGGGTCATCTCCTCGTAGAATCTCTGCTCTTCTGAAAGGATTGCGATGTTGTCCCTTACTTGCACCGGGTGCTTCTTCACGTCTATCTCCATCACGCTCGCGTTGCCCTGCGTGGGCTGCGTGAGACCACACAACACCTTGATGCAAGTGGTTTTGCCCGCGCCGTTGGGACCGAAGAAACCGAAAATCTCGCCTCTGCCCACCTTCAATGTCACACCGTCGAGCGCGCGCACGCTCGCATAATCCTTGACCAGGCCGCTGGCTTCAATCAGTGAAACCACCGGGAGAAAATAGGCGGCTCCGGGGTTCTTATACACAGGCGGAGTGCTTATCACGTTTGATAACGCCATTCAGACGCTTGAGTATAAAAGGCCAGTATTGCTCCTTGCGTGCGGATGTCGACGGCACACTTCGCACTTGTTCTCTCAGGCCCTGATGCCGAGCGAATCGAGGGCTTCCTTCGTTGGGACACCCTCCTCCGTCCAGCCCCAGAGCTTGTAGTACTCCTCGAGCTCCTTGTCGAAATCCGCCTTGCTCACGACCGCGCCCTTCGATGGCCCGTTGTGGATGGGCACCGTGAATAGCCTCTCTGGAAGCGTGTCATCCTTCTTTGACAGGCCTTCTCTCAGATTGAAGAGCCGCTCGAGAGTCCATATTCTGGCGCCCACCTGCTTGAGCTCATCGACCGTGTAGCCGACGCCCGTCGCTGCGTTCACAAGCGTCAGGATGTTGTCCCAGTTGTTCCCAAACGCGTTTCGCGCGCCGAACTTGCACAGGATCATCGCGTCGTATACCGTGAACAGCTCTTGCAACTCCTTGAGAGGCTTTGCCTTGCCCTTGACCGTGAACCTGTCGAGGACCCCTTGGAAGAGCTCGGGAACATACATCGTCGCCCGCAGGTGACAGGCTCCCCTCGGTGATGTGGCAAATGCAAGAGACATTCCCTGTATGCCCCTCGGGTCGTAGCCGGGAAACTCCATGCCCTTCACGTTCATCGCGTACTTCTGCGCCTCGGATCCGTACTTCGCTGCGAGCCTTCTCGACCCCTCTCCAATCTCCTTTCCGAAGCCCTCCTGCTTTCCCGTGAGCTCGACCAGCTTCACAATCGTCGCGTGGTCCCCCCACGAGAGCTTCAGCCCACCCGTGTCCTCTTCCGTGATGATACCGTTCTCAAAGAGTTCGATTGCACAAGCGATCGTGTCCGCGCACGATATCGTGTCCATGCCGTATCTGTTGCAGATGTCATTGGACATGATGATCGACTCGAGGTTCGCATTCCCCAGGTTCGAGCCGAACATGGACAGTGTTTCGTACTCTGGGCCCTCTGTCTCGGCATGGTAGTCTTTCGTAGCCCTCGTCTCATTCCCACAGTGCAACGGGCATCTCGCGCACGCTGTGTCCTTTATCTTGTGGTCCTTGACGAGCGCGTCGCCGCCGATCTTCTCGTACTCAGGAAAGTAGCCAGTCTGGAAGTTCTTGGTCGGGATCGCACCGGCCTTTCCGGTTATGCCAACGACCATCGAGGTTCCGTATTTCGCGAACGCCTGAGCCTTCTCTTTGACGGTGGCAGTAGCGGTCTTGAATGTCTCCTTCAGTTTCTCAGGGTCTGCCTGAGGCACTTCCTTGGTTCCGTGGACGACGATGGCCTTCAGGTTCTTTGAGCCCATGACCGCGCCTACGCCACCTCTGCCTGCAGCTCTGTGCCTATCATTCATGATGGCAGCGATTCTAACTAGTTTCTCGCCAGCGGGCCCAATCACCGTGGCCTTCGCCTTCTCATGTCTTCTCTCGAGGATCGCCGTCGTCTCGAACACGTCCTTTCCCCAGATGTCAGACGCATCCTTCAGCTCAGGACCCTTGTCCGTGACCAGGAGATACACTGGCTTCGGCGACTTCCCCTTGAAGACGATGCCGTCGTAGCCCGTCTTCCTGAACAGAGGGGCCCAATGGCCGCCGGAGTGCGCCGATAGTATTGCGCCCGTCAACGGTGACTTCGTGGTGATGTTGTAGAAACCTGTGAAGGAACCGTAGGTACCCGTGTAAGGGCCTGTCATCACGATGAGCCTGTTCTCGGGGTCGAGTGCCCCAATCCTCGGCCTGTTCTCCTCATAGAGTATCTTCGCGGCGAGCCCTCTTCCGCCCAGGTATTTTCTGTCATCCTCTTTCGAGGTCTCTTGATCAGTGAACTTTCCAGTGGCGAGGTCAACTCTGAGAATCTTCAAGCGAGTGTGCCCCCCTTCGGCGCGGTCGAATGAATTGCGGCAGGATATAAAAGAGTTTGGTCGAATTCGATTTTCCAGGCACCCAGTTCGGATTTGTTTCGCCAAAACGCTCTATGTTTCGAACGATTGTACAAGCAGACGCCTTTAATATGACACATTCGTTCACAACATAACATGGCGTTCGGTGCCGTGGGCGTCGAAAGTGTCCTTATTGTCGCCATCCTTGTCGCCATTGTCGCCTTCTTCTACTCCAACCTCGGCCTCGGCGGTGGCCAGCTCTATGTCCCGATCATGGATTTCTTCTTCCTGAGCTTGGTGATCAAAGATGTTGTCCCGCTCTCGCTGTGCTTCGCATTCGTCACAATGCTTGGCGCCACCTACTCTCACAGCAAGAAGGGCCTGGTGGATTTCAGGCTTGGCGGGATCCTCGCGGCCGCAGGCCTCCTGGGCGTTGCCGGAGGCGTCGCCTTCACCTCCACCGCTCCGGAGGACGCTGTGAAGGCGGGTTTTGCCGCGCTCCTTGTTGTTGTCGCGACCAAGATGTTGTACGATATCTATAGGCAGAGAAAGGAACCTGCCGAAACCCCCTCGACCTTTGGTCTAGGCCAGAGGCTGGGAGGGATGGGCATCAGCATTCTCACGGGCTTTCTGGTGGGCAGCTTCGGGATCGGAGGAGGAGTGGTCAGCGTCCCGCTCATAATCTACGTGTTCAAGGTACAGACTCGCAGGGCGATTGGCACATCAGCTCTGATGGGCGCCGTCCTCGCGCCCGCTGCATTCGTCGCATATGTTCTGAACGAGAGCCTTGGCGAGGGCGTGGTAATCCATTGGGACTTGGCCCTTCTCCTTACGCCCATAGTCCTGGTATTCGCCTTGGTCGGGTCGAGGTGGGGTTTGGAGAGGCTGAAGACAAAGGTCGTGAAGACGATATTCACGTGCGGTGTCTATTTGGCGGCCACAGAGATGATCTACAGCCTGCTGTTCACGTGAGAATGTCCTCGGAAACTTCTATGTATCCGCAGGTTCTGACTACTCCTGGGTGAGCGGACGAAGCTCTAGTTTCTCCCTTTACATTGTGCCCGACTTGGCT
>CAYOXJ010000088.1:0-6105 GCA_964407905.1 uncultured Thermoplasmata archaeon | reverse complement strand
CCCGTCTCGGCCTCGCCCCAGATGGTCGTGATCCTGAGAGGGGTCCAGATGCCCCTTCCCAGCGATTCGTATTCCGGTCCAGGGCTCATCGAAAGTGATCTCTGCGGACATTCGTCAATACATCTGAAGCAGTTCTTGCAGAGCTGGTTGATGGGGTCTGCCATCTTGCGTAGGTCCTGCTCGCTCCTCTTGTGCGCACCATAGATGCACGCCCTCTCGCACTTGCCGCAGTTGGCGCAGTTCGATGCGCGGACGATGACGAACTTCGGAACCGGTGGGGCCCTCGATTCCACAGTCTTGAGCGGAACGTGGTATCGCTCAAACATCTGCGGAACCACCTCCCATGCCACGCTTCGGCGCTCCTATCACCAGGCCGCGCTCGATGAGCTCATCATACTCAGGGACTGACTCTGCATACTTGACGAATCTCTCGATCTCGTCCGCATCCTTGCCATACATCTGCTCGAGTTCCTTCTCGAGAGACTCGAAGGCCGGGATCAGCTCGAGTTTAGATTGGCACACCTGCTCGCACGCCTTGCACTTCATGCACAGAAAGATCCTGTGGGCGTGCTCCCTGGACGGTCTGATGCCGCGCGCCATGGCCTTCGCAGTCAGAAGCTTTCCCCTTGCGGTGACTCTCTCATCGCCGACCACAAGATAAGCTGGACAGACGCCCACACACGCGCCGCACATCGCGCACTCATCTGCGATCCTGATCAGGTCCGGCCTGCTCTTCGGCTTCAGGCGTTTGCTCGCGAACCTGTGGCCCATTGCCATGATCCTGGCCGTGATGGGCGAGAACACCAGGATCGCCTTGAGCGCAGGCATCATGAAGCTCGGCCTGAAGCCTGCTGAGACGATGCTCCCTAGACGGCCGGAGAGCGCGAAGTACTTGCCGGAATTCATCAGCCCTCTTGGGTCCATCTCGGCCTTGACTTTCCTGAGCCGTTCCACGCGCTCAACGTCCTCTGCGTTCGAGAACGGGTGGTTCCAGATGCCTATGGAGTACGGTTTCCCGCCCGTATCCATCAACATCCTGGCAAAGAGCAACGATTCGAAAGCGTCCAGAGCGTATCCGACTGTGTTCCCTTGGTCAGTAACATAATAGCACAATAACAGGCTCCAGCCGCCCTGCAAGAAGTGGACCTCGAACAGAGGGTCCACGCCGAGTTCGGCTGACAACCTCATCGCCCGGGATATGCCGTCCGCGAGGCGTGACACAGGGATGAGCACCTCGGTGCCCAACATCCCCGGGCCGAACTTCCTGATCTTCATCGGGAAGTACCTCTCGTTCCACATGTACCTCGCGAGGTACTCCTTCTCCTCGCTGAGTCCCTTGCTCATGAGGAAGGCCTGGAACGTGTCCTCCGATTCCTTGTCCTCGATATTGACGATGATCGCATCAGCTGCGCGGAAGCGATCCGATACCAGTGCGCGGTTGATCAGCGAGAACTTGGCCGCGCTCTCGTACATTATGTGCGCTGGGCGAACGGAGCTGTTCATGAGCGCATGGGCGAAGCTCAATGCGCTCCTGAAGTCGTCGAAGAAGACCAGGTGAGGCCTCGAGAATCTCGGCCTCTTGCGAACCGAAAGCTTGGCTGAGGTGATTACGCCCAGTTGTCCCTCGCTTCCGAACACCGCTTGGAACGCTCTGTCAGTTGGCGTGAGAACCCTGACGGATCCGTCCGGGGCAACGATCTCAACTGAAAGGATGCTCTTGCTCAGGTGGCCGCTCGAGTAGCTGTTCAGTCCCATTCCGCCAGTGGCGATCCAGCCTGCGACGGTCGAGAACTTGCTTGACGGAGCAGTCATGAGGCTCAGCCCGAAGTGTTCCAGGTACTGGTCCACATCCGCCCATCTCGCGCCCGCTTGAACCGTGACGGTCATTATCTCTGGATCGAGCGAGAGAATCTTGTCCATCCTTGACATGTCGACGACGAGGCCACCTTTGACCGGGATTGAGCCGCCGAACGGAGATGATGCGGAACCGCGCGGCACGATGGGCATTTGCCATGCAGACGCCTGTCTCAACACTGCTGAGATAGCTTCCGTGGACCTGGGTTGAATGACCAGGTCCGGGGTCGAGTTGAACAGTATCTCCTTCAGCGGAAGGGGTATCTCGGACTGATCTCGGGTGTACAGCATCCGCTCTCCGCACGATGCGATCAGACGAAGGTCCTTCACGCCCAGCCTCGACAGCTCAGCAGCGAATGCGCCCTCAAGCGGCTCCTCCTTGGCTGAGAAATCAGTCGGCGCGGGGGTCGAGGGAGCACCACCAGGATAAATAGCCCGGCCTACTCCAGCACTTTCCATGTGCATCCCCCCTCAGGGACAGAGGTCCCTATTCAGCCCTTCAGCGGACAGAGCGCTAGCACCATAAACACCCTGCTCGACTGGGGAGCAGACCGCTGTGCGGAGCGTCCTTGTGGGCATCAATGGCACTGTGCTCCTTGAACAGCAACGATGTACCGACGGGTCCATATTTAGCCCTTTCTCAATACGAAACCGTCCATTTGGCCACACTGACAGGGGCCCGATGTCCGTGATTCGACACTCTGACGGCTCGGAGGCCTGCAAGTAGCGGGGAAGGTTATTAATAGCATCACTTCTGTCGTCAACCCAGCACGAGTTGTGCCGAGCGATACGAGAAGCCGAACTTGAATGGTTTTGAAGCCGATAGTTTGACTCGCGTTGTAGCCTTGGATGCAATTGTGCGTGAAGACAAAGGAAGAATAGCCATGGAAGAGAGCGTTGGAGCAAGTGCGGAGCAACCGCAGAGCGTAGAGACGAAAATAAAGGACCTCACGCCGCAGTCGAAGCGCGTGGACGTGGCGGCCAAGTGCCTTGAGGTAAGCGAGGCCAAGGAAATCCCCGGCAAATTCGGGAACGCAAGAAAGGTCGCGGAGGCGACGGTAGCGGACGAGACTGGAGCGATTATCCTGTCTCTCTGGGACGACCAGATCGGCGCGGTCGCGAAGGACGACGTCATCGACATAAAGAACGGGTACGTGTCCCTCGTCAGGGGCCACATGCGCCTGAATGTCGGCAAGTACGGCCAGCTCGCGAAGAGCGACAAGCCGATGGACAACACGAGCACCGCGGTGAACATGAGCGACAAGGAGTACGAGCAGGAGCGGAGACGCTACGGAGGCGGCGGAGGGCGCCGCGGCGGATACTCCGGTGGTCGTGACAGGGACTTCGGCAGCCGGGACAGGGGCTACGGCGGAGACGACGACAGGCCGAAGTACATGAACAAGGGTCGCAGGCGATTCTGAGAACCGCGCGCGATTCTTCGTTGTGCTCGCTCGACCGTTGGGCGAGCAACAAACATCTTCATCCTTTTATCAGAATTCTTTCAGTCTCCTCACTTTTGGCGAAACCTTGGCAGCGTCCTTCCTGAAGGCAGCAGGATGGTCTCTCTCGGGGCCGATCATCCTCCTGAAGACAAGATAGCCGACGCTTGTGAAGCCGCCGATTGCGCCGAATATCGGCCAGACCAACTCGTGGTTATGCGGCAGTATGTCGAGCAACGCCATCCCAAAGAAGAAACCCGCTCCTCCGCCGAGCGTCTGCACGAAGCCCGAGAAGCCCATGTAGATCCCGCGCTTGTCCTCGGGCGCGAAGTCCGCAATGATCGCAGAAATAATCGACATATAGAGCAGGTCGCCAACGGTTATCACGACTACGAAACCTAAGAGGCTCCAGAAGTCCGTTGCGAAGAAGATCAGTGCGAAGCCAAAGGAGGCCACGAGCTGGCCTGCCATGAGCACGTTGGACCGTCTGAGTTTCTCCGTCTTCGAGGTCACCCATATCTGGAACAGGACGGTCATGATCGCGCTGACTGCGAACAGGAGGCCCCAGATGTACTCGCTGATGGCGAGGTTCACCGTCGCATATATGGGCAGCACGGACATCCACTGGGAGAAGAAGAACCAGAACACGCCGCTCAGCGCGGATATGAGGAAGAATGGCTTATCCGCGGCCACCGCGAGCGTCTTTCGGAATGTGATTTCCTCGCCCGTGTCCTCTGGCTTCGTCTCCGGGATGAACACTGAGTTCATGCAGAAGGCGCTGAAGATGATTCCTGCACCGAACACGAACAACCACTTGATCTCCGCAGCTGCGACGATCATCGCTCCCGCGACAGGGCCGAAGATGATGCCTATGTTCCATGCGATCCTCAACATGCTGTAGGCTTTGGGCCTATTCGCCGAAGGTATCACGTCTGCGATCATCGCGTTTGCCGCTGGCATATACATGGTGCCGACGAACGAGTCGGCCAGCGCGACTATGAAGAACGTCGTGAAGTCGTAGGCGAAGAAGTACATCAGGATCGTGATAGTCGTGAGGCCAAGGCTGATGAGCAACACGCGGCGTCTGCCTATCTTGTCCGCGAGAATGCCGCCAAAAATCATGGCCGGGATGCCTGAGAGCGTGTAGCCCATGAGGATGATCCCCGCGAGGGTCTCAGGAATCCCGGTGTCCTTGACTAGGTAGATCGTCAGATAAGGGATGATCAGGCCGAAGGCCATGTTCTCAATGAGCGCGCTGGCGATGAGAACCTTGAAAGCGCGTGGGTAAGATCTGAGGCCTTCTAGCACCAACTTCCCACCATTCCTCTCGCGCCAATCAGCAGCGTTTTCGACGGAGGTGATAAGCCAATAGTATAATTACTTCTCCCTCGTTCTCCGTCTTTGGAGTCGAATAATGGCCGTTGCCAAAATGAGCATTCTGTCTGGGGACGATATAGAGCTCGTCCATGCGAAAACCCTGAGCATACTGGAAAAGACAGGAATTCTTGTGCTGAGCGAAAAGGCCCTCGATCTTCTCGAAGAAGGCGGAGCGATTGTTGACAAGAAAACGATGAGAGCTAGACTTCCCGAGAATCTCGTGAAGGAGACCATCAGGAAATTGCCCAAGACAGTGAAGCTTTGCGCGAGAAGCCCGAGACAGGACATGATTGCTCCGAGAGAGGGACCGCCCTACATGGCAACAAATGGGACAGCGATCTGGATGAAAGACCTGGAGACAGGTGAGAGGAGAACTACCCTTGGAAAGGACCTTCAGGATTTCATGGTCCTGTGTGATGCGATGGGCTCTCTCGACTATGTGTGGCCCATCGTCACTGCCCACGATGCTCCCAGGGAAACACATGCCCTCAGCGAGCTGACAGTTTCGCTCCAGAACACGACGAAGCACGTGCAGGGAGAGGCGATGTCCGCCAAGGAGGCGAAGGCGGAAATCGAGGTCGGTGCCGCGGTAGTCGGCGGAGAGGACCAGCTGGCGAAGAGACCCGTCTTCTCAGTCGTACAGTGCCCTGTCTGTCCCCTCGAATTCGAGAAAGGATCGGTCGAGGCCGTGATCGAGTTCGCACAAGCAGGAATCCCGGTCGTATCAATGTCGATGGCCCTCTGCGGCCTCACATCGCCTGTGACATTGGCTGGAACAATCGCGATAGTGAACGCGGAGAACCTCGCGAGCTTCACGATTTCCCAGCTGGCGAGAGCGGGCGCGCCAGTGGTTTACAGCTCAGAATCTTCTGCGATTGATATGAAGACGGGAGAGATTCACTACGGATCGAGCGAAGGGGCCATTATAGCAGCTGCGGTGGGGCAGATGGCGAAGCACTACGGCGCTGCGACAATGGTGGGAAGCTTTGGCGTCGGCATTGACGGTGATGAGCCTGGGCTTCCGTCAGATCCGGGCGAGCTCGTGTTCACCAGCGCCACTTGCATGAGCTTGACGGACTTCGCTTCGGGCATCGGAGGGCTTGACCAGGCAAAGGGCGCGGCTCTGGAACAGATAGTGATTGACTGCGATCTCTGGGAGGTGGTCAGAGAATTGTGCAGAAGTGTTGCATTCGATGCAGAGCATTTCGCAACTGATGTGATAGATGCTGTTGGCCCTGGGGGCAGCTTCCTGAAGGCTCCGCACACTGCGAGGAACATGCGAAGGGAGTTGTTCATCCCGAGCGCCGAGAAGGCCGCACTGTATTCGATGTACCGCCTTGACAGGAACAAGAACCAGATCGTTGAACAGACCAAGAGAAGGGCGAAGGCAATCCAGGCGAACCACAAACCAAAACAAAAAAAAAAGAACACAAGG
>CAYOXJ010000087.1:0-6126 GCA_964407905.1 uncultured Thermoplasmata archaeon | reverse complement strand
TTCTACTATGATGGCCAGCGGAATGTATTTGAGGAGCTAGAGGTCCCCATCGATCCTCGCTGCCCTGTCCACATCCGTAAATAGAACTGCTACACGTATGCGAAAACGATATAACCTCAGGTTCTGTCCAGTACTCAGGTGGTCTTCTGGCAATCCGAGTGAAGGTCAAGAACGCCGAGACGGGCGCAGCGGTCGAGATGGAGCTCGAGTCAGAGAATACCGTCGACGAGGTGATTGAGAGCGCCGCCACCTTCTGGAGCAAGGATATGGGCGCTTACGTCCTGAGGAAGGGAAAGAAGGTTCTCAGAGGTGGCAGCACTCTTCAGGACGTTGGCGTACGCGCGGACGATGTGCTCGAACTAATCCCTGATCCGGAAGGCGGATAGTTCGGATGCCTCTGCCAGTCGATGTGCTCAGGATCAGGATCAAGAACGAGGTGGAGATGTGCCAGCGCGAGCTGAAGCATCACATCTCAGTCTCGGACCCAACCCTCTCCTCGTTTCCGATGTCGATCAATGTCACTTTCATGCGAGTGCCCGGCCCGGACTGGGAGGAGGGAAAGGTCGTCCATCGGTTCGTGCACAGGATGGCAATGGTGATCACCGAAGACTATCCGATGGAGAAGCCAATAGTGAGGTGGCAGACGCCCATCTTCCACCCGAATATAATGCCACCCGAGGATGGAGGTTATGTCTGCACGAGGCTCCTCGAGAACTGGGATTTCAGCTCCACATTGGTCACGTTCATCAAAGGCATCGAGTCTCTCCTCGTGAACCCTAACCCGACGAACCCGTTTGGGAACGACACATGCACCCGCGCTGCAGAGTACCTCAACAGGAACAAGTACCGGCCGCCAGTCATGATGGATCAGACCGACCGCAGGGTGAGGATCATAGGCGATGTCAATGGCTAGGCCCAGGATTGTCAAGGAGACAAAGCGGCCGATCGCTGAGAAGGAACCTCCTCCTCGATCTGGCCTCAGGCCGCACACCTGGCTATCTGAGGAGTCCCTGGCGATCTACAATTCGAGGCTGATATCTGGCAAGCCTTTTGACATGTACCTGTCCGCCATCGCCGAGGAGAAGATAAGGGCTCATGCGATCCGCCAGGCACCTCGCAGGCTCGAGGTGATGGGGTTCCTCCTGGGAGAAGTCAATTCCTGGAAGGGCCAGACATACTCCGTTGTCAGGGATATCGGCACCACCGAACTCAAGAGCTCCCCATCGAAGGTCAGGTTCGATCCGGAAGCGTTTCCGAAGCTGTTCCACGACCTGGACGATTCGGGGTTCGACTACATACTCGTGGGCTGGTACCATTCGCATCCTGGGCACACGTGTTTCTTGTCTAGGATAGATCTCGAGACCCAGAGGAATGTGTTCAATCAGCCCTATCACACAGCGTTCGTGATCGATCCCATCAACGAGCAGGTCAAGTCCTTCAGGCTCGCCGAAGATGGGTACGACGAGAGCGCATTTGCCATATTCAGCCATGAGCTGAGAACCGCCCCGAGGCCTAGGAACGGACGCACGAGGAGGCTGAAGGTCAAGCTTGTGACGGCCGTCTGAGGCCATGGCTGCGCTCCTAGGATGTTCTGTCATTGCTGCAAAGCTTTAACATGAGTGCCTTCCTTAGGGTCGGATGCTGGGAGAAATGGGCCGCAAGTCCATGCTGATTGGGGTAGTCGCCGTCGCGATTGCTTTCTTGCTGCTTTTTGTCGGTCTAGCGATGCTGTTCAAAGAGAGACCACCAGAGCATTTCTTGGACTACAGCGAGGATAACTACAAGACTGTCTTCATCTCGGGCAACCTGACTGCGACGATCACTCGTGACTTTCCTCGCGTCATCTTTCAGCATTCGACCGATCCTTTTGCGCCCACGTTCACGGTAGGTCTGCCTTGCATGTACTTGTACAACGACACCAATGGCGATGGCCTATTCTCTCTTACGGAAGTCACCTATGCAGGCTACATGGACTGGAATCATGTTATCTGGAATGTGACGAGTGTGGAGTTCGGCGACGACCTCGCTGCGGGCGAGTACGCCCACTTCCGAATGAGGGCCACGCTCTCCCTGTACGAAGGCCTCGAAAACCAAATCGTTTATGAGCCCGACTGGGCGAACATCACTTTTTCGTTCAGAATAAACGAGAACACGACGAGCCATGACAACTCGTATGGCAGTTATGTCGTCCGTGGGCGAACGGAGGTCACCGCGAACTTCAGCCTCGAGGTCCGCAAGCATATGAATGCCTCCGGTATCGTGCTCGAGCAGTTTCTTCAGGGAGGAGGCAGCACGTACATGTTCCTGCTGCGGGAAACAGCCAACAGCACTTTCCCCTCAGATTACACAGAGGTCTCCGGCAGAGTCGATGAAACTGTTCATGGTCTGAACGTCACGCACAGGTTCCAGATGCCTCAACTGGCAGAGCAAGAGATCTTCTTCTCGAAGGAAGACAGGACGATCCAGGCATACTATCACTTCAGTTCCGAGCCGATGTCTAATCGATCCGAAGACGCTGCCGGCATCCGCATGAACTCATCCTATTACACCGATGGAGCCGGTGGGCTGATATTGCACACAGCATACAGCGTCAACAACAGCACAGATTGGATAGTCCACGAGGCCAGCATTGGCATTGTCGAGTCTGGTTTTGTCGTCCGAGTGCGCGACTGGTTTTGGGACAACCTGCAGACCATCATCGTCACGACAGGCGTCTCGATCGTGGTCGTTGTCCTCCTCATCTACTTGCTTCTGAGACTCAAGGAAATGAGGCCGGAAGGGAGCGCACAACAGAAGAAGGACAAAGAGCCCCCAAACCCCAGGTAGAGCTCAGACCCATATCGCATGTCTCTTTCGCATCGAGCCCTCGCTCTGGCCCAGTCTCTCCATGAGCATCGCGACGATGCCATCCAGGTAGACGAGGGTCGCGTCTTCGAACAATGTACCAAGAGGCGCGAGCCTCTTCTTCTCCTCGTCCTTAGGTGTTGGCATCTCAATGACGAGGTTGGACGCCGAAGCGAGTTTCGAGTGGGCGTTGCCCGTTATCGACACGACTTTCGCGCCTACTCTCCGCACGATGTTGGCTGTCTGGATGGCGGACATCGTTTCGCCAGTATGGGAAACGATAATCACAAGATGCCCCTCTTCCACGATGGGGGTGACCGTCTCGCCGACGAAGAACACCCCCAGACCCATCTGCACGAGCCTTATCGCGAATGCTTTGGCTATCAAGCCTGACCTGCCCACACCGTACAAGAAGATCTTCTTGGCGCTCAGGATGTAGTCGACGAACTTGTCGGTTTCCTCCATCTCGGTCGCCAATGTCGACCCGATGCATTTGACGATGTAGTCGGTGCTCTCCTTCATCGGTATCCGGCCTTCTCCTTCTTCCCAATGTCCTTGCTCTCTTTGGAGACCCTCTTCGCCAGGACTCTTTCCAGAATAACCTTCATGTACATCGCGTCGTGCTCAAGCAGAGGGGACCCTGATATCACGGTGATGGGCTGGTTTCTATCCACTAATGCCTCCGCCAGTGGCTCGAACCTCAGGTCACCCTTCTTGATTGAGGTGAACCTCCTCTCGTTCCCCCCTTCGTGCTCAACACCGGAGAAGTGCGAGTAGACAGTGCCGTCGACATAGTCCCAGACATCGTCCAGAAGTCTGTCGAAATCCTTCGGTTCCTTCAGAATGCCATTCTCCCTCGCATGGTAGTGTGCGAAGTTCACGACTGGGATCGCCCCATCTACCTCTCTGCAGGTCTTCAACACCTCAGAAAGGGCTCCAAATATCTCCTGGCGACCGCTGAGCTCAAGGCCAATCGGGATGTCGATATCGTTCTTCCTGTACCACTTCGCAAGCTCACGGATCCTCTCGCGAATTCTCTTCTGGGCAGTCTTCGGAGTGATGTCGCCGTAGAGGCCCATGTGTGTGACCACGACAGATGCGCCCAGCTCCCTCGCCATGATACCGCCCCACTTTATGGACTCCATGCTCCTGAAACAGAGCTCGCCTTCTCCCACCAGGTCCATGTAGTATGGAGTATGGATGGAAAGGGCGACGTCCAGTTCGTCGGCCATTTCCCTCAACTGCCTGAGCTCCTGGTAGCTTTTCGCGATCCCGCTTGTGAGCGTCACAAGCGTATCCCCTTTCTTTATGGGCTCGTCGAGATCCGAGATTGCGACTTCCTTGTCCCCCTTTCTCCGAACTATCTCGATGACCATGTCGGCGATCAGATTTCGGGGCTTCTGCCCTATCTCCTCAGGCTCAGCTGCCCGCTCAAGCACATGGGCCCTCACAAGCTGCGCCTCCATAGCTGTGAGGCCGAGATTGTGGACGTCCTCGATGCCGTCCCTCAAGGTTCGTCCTTTGCAGGACAAGGGAATGCCTGCAGGACCAAAACGAATCATCTGAACCCCCGGGCGGAGCCGGATTTTCCGAGTATACTGTAGGCCATATATATCCTCTTTCGAGCGTGTGCGCACGCTGGTTTCGAACCATGTGCACGAAACAGGTGTCCCCATTAGATACGCAAATCCAGCACTGCCAGATAGACGGAGCCAGCAATCAGCTCACATCCAAATCTTTATAAATGGTTCGCACATTAGCGAGCCTGCTCTCCGATGTCGGAGGAGTCAGAATGGGAAACAGGACAAAGAAGACGAATCCCAACCTTGTCGGCCTGATTCAACACCTCAAGGAGGTCGGAAGGACCAACAAGGCACCTGTCTGGCGAGACATCGCTTTGCGCCTCGAAGGCCCTGCGAGGAACTGGGCTGAGGTCAACGTCGGCAAGCTGAACCGATACGCTAGCGAGGACGAGATCGTTGTCGTCCCGGGCAAGCTCTTGGGCTCGGGAGAGATTGCGAAGAAAGTCACCGTCGCCGCCTACAGGTTCTCGGGACAAGCTAGAGAGAAGATCGAGAGGGCAGGCGAACAGAACATGTCGATCGAGGAGCTAGTCGCGAGGAACCCAAAGGGTTCCAAGGTCAGGATCATGGGGTGATCAGATGGCGGTGATCGATGCGGAAGACCTCGTGCTCGGCCGGCTGTGCACCCACGTTGCCAAGAGGCTGCTGAATGGTGAGAAAGTTGTTGTTGTCAACGCTGAGAAGGCCGTCGTGTCTGGCAACCGTGCACAGCTGTTCGAGTTCTACAGGCACCGGAGGAAGAGGGGCAAGAGCCATCTGACGAAGGGGCCCTACTATCCCAGGACAGCTGACAGGATGCTCAGGAGGGCCGTCCGGAACATGGTGGACTACAAGAAGCCAAGGGGCAGGGCGGCGATCAAGCTCCTGAAGGTCTACCTGGGCGTGCCAAAGGAGTTCAAGGACGTGAAGGCTGAGACGGTTGAGAACGCCAAGAAGCCTTCGCTCGCGAGGTATGTCCACCTCGGCGATATCACTGAGGAGCTCGGCTTCAGCTAGGAGATGATGTGATGAAGGTAGTCGTGGCAAGCGGCAAGAGGAAGAGCGCCGTCGCAAGGGCCAGCGTCAGAAAGGGCCGAGGGCTCGTGAGGATCAACAACGTCCCTGTGGAGATCCACGAACCGCATCTCGCGAGGGTCGTGATAATGGAGCCTCTGACGCTTGCAGGCGACAAGTCCAGGAAGGTCGACATCGACGTCAATGTCATGGGCGGTGGAATCATGGGCCAGGCGAACGCTTCGAGGACGGCCATCGCAAAGGGGCTTGTGCAGTTCCTGCAGGACGATGAGCTCGAATCGATGTTCATGCAGTACGACCGTTCCTTGCTCGTGTCCGACCCGCGGAGAAAGCTTCCGAAGAAGCCCATGGGAAGGGGTGCAAGAAAGAAGCATCAGAAGTCCTACAGGTGATGTGACATGATCATACCAGTCAGATGTTTCACGTGCGGCAAAGTGATAGGCAGCGCGTTCGAGGACTTCGTGAAGAGAGTAGAGATGGGCGAATCCCCGAAGGACGTCCTCGACTCGCTCAAGCTCGAGCGATACTGTTGCAGAAGAATGCTTCTGACGCACGCAAACCTGATCGACGAGGTCGCGCCCTACTAACCTCCCTCGTGAGGTTTCTTCGCTGGGCCCGTGGGGTAGCTTGGTATCCTTCCAGCTTGGGGTGCTGGTGACTCGCGTTCAAATCGCGACGGGCCCAC
>CAYOXJ010000086.1:0-6146 GCA_964407905.1 uncultured Thermoplasmata archaeon | reverse complement strand
GCCCATCGGAGGTCGCTCGAGGATTTTGGCCTAGGTCTGCCCGGAACTGCTGGCAGAGCGTGCGGGCAGTGTGCAAACAACTGCCATGTAGACGAAGGCAGCAGAGGGACGTGCGGTCTTAGGATGAACGATGGCGGGCTCATAAGGCCCGTCGTCGGCGAGAAGGCAGTAGTTGACTGGTACTACGACCCTCTGCCCACCAACTGCGTTGCCGCATGGGCCTGCCCCGCAAACGATGAGCTCGCGCGAGGAAAGAAGAACCTTGCTGTGTTCTTCTATGGCTGCACGTTTGACTGTCTCTTCTGTCAGAACTGGCACCACAAAGAGGGACCACGGCATCTCAGTCCTCAACGAACCGTTGAGCAGCTTGTGAGAGCTGTCGACAAGAACACGTTCTGCATATGCTTTTTCGGAGGCGATCCAACGCCTCAGCTCGAATACGCATTCCGTGCCAGTGACCTCCTCCTCAGCCGGGCTGAGGAGAGCCAAAAGGTATGTTGGGAGACCAATGGCTCGATGGCCCCTCATCTGGCCGAAGAGATGCTTGAGATCTCCGCGAGAACTGGGGGCACAGTGAAATTCGATCTCAAGGCGTTCGATGAAAACCTTCACTATGCGCTCTGCGGCGTGAGCAACAAGCGAACTCTGGACAACTTCAGAAGGCTCGGAAAACGAGCGGCGGAAGACAAGAATACCATGCTCGTTGCGAGCACACTGCTCGTCCCGGGTTATGTGGACGTCGACGAGGTGTTTCAGATTGCCAGCTTCATCGCAGAGGTGGGCCCAGAGATCCCCTATTCCCTGCTAGCATTTCACCCGGACTACGCGATGACAGACCTGGGAATCACGACAAGCTCGCAGGCACGAGAGGCGCTTGCGGTCTCGATGAAAGCAGGCTTGAAGCGGGTGAGGATCGGGAACGCACACCTTCTCATCTAAGGTGCTAGGACCTCAACCGGACATGCGCAATCCGAAACGAAGCACCGAATCGTAATAGATTCTGGCAGCGTAGCCCAACTGCGAGACTCGTATGCATTCCTCGGCCTGGTGATATCGGCCAAGATCGCCCGATTCGCCTGGTCCAACACAGATGATCGGCACGCGCAGTCCATGCGCAATCAGGTTATCATCTGCCTCGGAGACACCGCATACGAGCCTGGGCTTCTTGCCAGTGATTCTCCGCACGGAGTCGACAGCTGTCTCGACCAGCTCCGAAGATGGTTCAGTGATGTAGGGATAGAAAATCTCTCCAGGTTCATCGACGAGCCTTACTCTGACATCGCTTCTGAGGCGGAGCTTTCGGATCAAAGAGCGTATCTGGGCAGAGGCGTCAATATTCGTGCCCGGTATGGTGCTGCGGACAAGTCTGATTGAACACCTGTCAGGCACACTGAGGCTGATGTTGCCGCCCTGAATCCTGAGCACTGTCTGAGATTCTGCTAGGGGACGGAAGTCATCACCAATCAGACCCTTGGCGCTCCTGATGCTCATACTGCTCAGGGCGCAGACGATGGCGGCCGCATCAGAGACTGCGTTGACGCCCAAGTGCGGGGTAGCGCCGTGCGCGGACTTGCCCATTACCTCGATGTCGTAGTAGGAGCCTCCTCTTCTGGCATTCGTAACCGCCCCGAGACCACCAAACCCCTCACCAACAATTACCGCCTTGCATCTTCTGAAGAGCCCCTTGGAGATCAACGTCCTCGTGCCAATGCCAGTATCCTCCTCCCCGGAGACCGCCTGAAAGATGACCCTGAAACCATCCACAGACCCCGAATCGGCGAGCGATCTGAAAGCGAGCATCATGGCCGCGAGTCCGCACTTCATGTCGAGCGCGCCGAGGCCGTAGAGCAGGCCGTTCTCTACTTTTGCACCGAAAGGATCGTGCTTCCAGCCGTGAGCCACTTCCACGGTATCCATGTGCCCGTTCAGAACTATCGCAGGATGACGTCGGCTGCCGACTTCAGCGACAACATCTGGACCATGGCCCGCCACAGGGATCATTTTCGGCGAGAGACGCCATTCTTTGAGCTTAGCGTAGATGAACCGTGATATCTTGTGCTCACGCTTGTAGATGCTGGGGATTCTTATCAGCTCGCAGGAGAGCCTCAGGACCTCCTTGTCATCTATCCCGGAATCGTCGGCTCCGGTGTTCGTTCTTCTCCTCCTCACAGCCACACCTGCTGGGTGTAAGGGGAGCCCAGCATAAGAGCTTGGCTCTGAAGCGCTGGCGGCTGTCATCGCCATCCATGAAACCAATTAATACCGCCAGGCCCATCCCACCCCTGTTGAAGGAGAACAGGTACTCGAGGCAGATTCTGCTCCCCGAGATAGGCCCCGAAGGTCAGAAACAGCTAGCGAAGGCAAGATGCATCGTCATTGGCTGCGGAGCACTCGGGACGTATTCGCTCACGTTCCTTGTCCGTGCGGGCGTGGGAGAGGTTCATGTTGTAGATAGAGACATAGTCGAGGAGTCCAATCTGCAGCGACAAACACTGTTTGCGGAGCGGGATGTCGGAAGGGCCAAGGCCAAGGTCGCAGAGGAGCACCTTCGCAAGGTGAACTCGGAGATCAAGGTCACAGGAGAGGTCACAGACATAACCTATGCGAACATCCAGAGGATAGTCAAGGGCGCGACCATCGTCCTGGACGCGACGGACAACATGGACACACGGTTCCTGGTGAACGACGCTTGTGTGAAGCTGGCGATACCGTGGGTCTACGCGGGGGCTGTTGGAACCACAGGCATGGTCATGAACATCGTTCCTGGCGGGCCGTGCCTGAGATGTGTGTTTCCCTCCCTGCCACAACCTGGCCAGCTGCCGACGTGTGACACGGTCGGTATCATAAACACCCTTCCGAGCGTAGTCGCTTCTCTGGAGACAACGGAAGCTTTCAAGATCATGCAAGGCAAGAAGCCCGTGGAGGAGCTGATGGTCCTTGACGTTTGGCAAGGAGAGCTTCAGAAGATCAGGGTCAAGAAGAATCCCGATTGCGAATGCTGCGGAAGGAAGAACTTCGAGTTCCTCCAGGCAAAGAAGAGGAAATTCGTTGTCTCCCTTTGTGGTAGGAACGCCGTTCAGATTGTCCCAGCAAGACCCATCAAGGGAGGTCTGAAGGACCTCAGAGCGACGCTTTCCAAGCTTGGGCAGACCAGCATGGTGGACGGGCTTCTGAAGTTCAAGACGAAGGGCGCCGAGATCACTGTCTTCCCAGACGGCAGAACGATTGTGGGAGGAACCACTGACCTGGCCAAGGCGAAGAACGTCTTCTCGAAATACATCGGTGATTGATTGCGTGGCATCGCTCTGATTTCGGGAGGAATCGATTCTCCCGTGGCTGCATATCTAATGGGCAGGCAGGGGCTCGAACTAGTGCTCGTCCACTTCGACAACCGACCGTTCACGAGCGACCAAGAAGTCGACAAGGCTACGAGCCTAATGAAGAGGGTCGATGAGGCCCTCGGCAGGAAATCAAAGAGGCTCCTCGTTCCGCACGGGAAGACGCAAGCGGAGCTGGCAAGGAGCTGCAGGAGAAGCATGGAGTGCGTGCTCTGCAGGAGGATGATGTTCAGGGTTGCAGAGAGGCTCTCGAGGCGCTACAATGCCGACTGCATCGTCACCGGTGAGTCGCTTGGCCAGGTCGCGTCGCAAACCCTCGCGAACATGAACGTGGAGGAAAGGGCGACCTCCTTGCCGATACTCCGCCCTCTGATCGGTCTCGACAAGGTGGAGATTGAGAGAATTGGGAAGAAGATCGGCACATACGACATCTCGATACTCCCCGGGCTGTGTTGCACGATCGCTCCCAAGAGGCCCTCGACCTACAGCAGGATTGAGAACGCACTTGAAGAGGAAACCAAACTGGACATCGAGCTCCTCGCAGACCAGGCGCTCTCCGGGACGGTCGAGATGGAATGAAGGGCTACGTCCTCGACACTTCGGTGCTCTACTATGGCAAGGACTTCCCAGAAGGGTTCGAGTGCGTCGTGACGCCGGGCGTGATTAGGGAGCTCGACAAGGAGGGCATGGGCGAGAGGCTCGAGCTGCTTCTGGCCTCGAAGATACGCGTCCTGTCCGCCAGCAAGCGTTCGCTTGAGAGGGTAGGCAAGGAGGCGGAGAGAACCGGCGATTCCGAGAGACTGTCCGAGACGGATAAGGAGCTGCTGGCGCTCTCCCTCGACCTTGGGTACGAGCTTTTGAGCGATGACTACTCCATACAGAACATTGCGCGCGTGCTGGGAGTGCCGTGTAGGGGGATGGATCAGAGGGGCATTCAACAGGTCTTCGAATGGGAGGCCAGGTGCATCGGATGCGGGAAGGCATTCCAGGCAGACACCAAGGTGTGCGATGTCTGCGGCAGCAGAACTAGAATAAGAAGAAAGCGAAGGGGCCAGAGGTGACGAGCCGGCCCCGAAAGGTCACCGTCAGATAGAACTCAGAGTTCGATCTTCCCGTAGTCGACGTCAGTGATCCTCTTGAAATACCCCTGTGGGTGCAGGCAGTTCGGACAGGACTGCGGTGCTTCCTTGCCCCTGTGCATGTAGCCGCAGTTCGTGCAGAACCAGATCTCATCCTTGTCTGACTTGTACAGGGTGCCACGTTTCAGACGATCAAGAAGTAGCTGGAACCGCTTCCCGTGATGTCTCTCGATCCGTATTACGTTCTCGAAGAACTTCGCAGCCCGCTCGTTGCCCTCTTCCCGGGCTTCTTTGGCGAACTGCGGGTACATCTTGGTCCACTCGTGCACCTCGCCAGCTGCTGCCTTCTCGAGGTTCTGAGCCGTGGTCCCAGCAACATTCAGCAGGTTCATGACCATCGCAGAGTGTTCGTACTCGTTCTCAGCGGTCTCAAGGAATATCCTGGCAATCGCCTGATGGCCTTCCTTGTTTGCAGCGCCCGCCCACTTCACGTACTTCGCTCTCGCCTCGCTCTCCCCCGCCAGAGCATGTTTCAGGTTTTCCTCTGTATTGCCCAAAATACCAACCTCTGCCCGTCGGATTGCGCTGCCTATCTAAAAGGAATGCCCCGATTTCAGCCGCGGGTCGGAAACACCATTCGCTTGCATCTGATTGCCCTGTCCAGACCCCTATTGCCAAGCAAGGCCATCGCAAGGCCAAGGAGGCGGTCGTGCGGTAAGACCATGTCCGCGAGCCTTCTCGTGCCGAGCGCGTCTCTCAAGGGCTTGCCCAGAGCCGCCCGCCATCTGTTCTCGTATTCCTGAAGCTTTATGCCTTGGCGGAAGTGTTCCTTGATGGTCTGGCCAGCTGCCCGGCCAGCAATCATCGCGATTGGTATTCCGCCGCCGTTCGTCGGCATAACATGCCCAGCAGAATCGCCGACAAGAAGCACATCTCCTTTCACGGTCCGAGGAATGGGACCCCCCATGGGGACGAACTTCATGGCGACTTCACTATGCCCGCATCCAAGCCTTGATACGAACCTGCTGAAGAGAACGCTTGGCGGATCGTGTGGTACTGCCGGGTTGATGCCAATGCCGACATTGGCTCCCTTCCGCTTGGGAATGATCCAAGCGTACCCGCCCGGGGCGAGGCTGCCGAAGAACATCTTGACCACCGGCTCGAAGCTGCCCTCCGCTTGGCAAGTGATCGCTGGGAACCTCTGGGCGGGCCTCTGAAGGCCGACCTGGCTCGCGGTCCTCGAGTTCGGGCCGTCTGCTCCGACGATCACCTTCGCTTTGATGTCACCAAGGGTCGTTCTCGCAATGCCTTCCTTTATGGATAGCAGAGATGTATTTGTCTCAACCCGTGCGCCGGCCTCGACTGCTAGCTTCGCGAGATGCTTGTCAAATGCCCTCCGGTCCAGAATCGACCCGGAGAAGTCACACCTGTAGGCTCTTCCCCCAGGAGATATGATATCTACGCAGTCGGCCTCGCCCACCACGAGACTGTCATCGACGTTCATCAGCTCGTCGAGGTCCATCGTTCTCGGGAACATGGAGTACATCTCCTTCGCGGACGGCAGGAACTCTCCGCATTGGACAGGATGACCTATCTCCTTCCTGCGGTCGATGATCAGCACGTCCAGGCTCTTGTCTGTACAGAATCTCGCTGTCGTGCTGCCAGCAGGTCCAGCGCCGACGATCAAGACGTCGACTTCCAAGGCTTCTTCCCCCTGGTCATCGTCGCC
>CAYOXJ010000085.1:0-6149 GCA_964407905.1 uncultured Thermoplasmata archaeon | reverse complement strand
GAAGTATGGAATCAGGGTGCAGCATATCTCGCAGTTCCTGGCAGAGCATCTTGAGATCTCCAAGCTGCATCGGCTCAAGGACCTTGGCCAAGTGACCTTCCACGATCCATGCGATCTCGGTCGAGAGCAAGGTGTCTATGAGGAACCGCGAAGGCTCCTCGCTGCCGCCATCGACCGAGACATCGTCGAGATGGAACGCTCGAGAAACAACGCTGCGTGCTGTGGTTCAGGATCTGGAGTGAGGAGCGCGTTTCTGGACCTTGCGTCCGCGATAGCTCGCGATCGGATTGGGATGGCCAAGTCCGTGGGCGCGCGTGTTCTGGTCACATCGTGCCCATGGTGCGTCCAGAGCCTGAGGGAATGTCAGGGCGCAGATCAGAGCGTCCAAGTGCTTGATCTGGTTGAAGTCCTGGAGAGATCCCTTCACGGTGACTCTTGAAGGATGAGCCGTCGCATTCAGTGCTACCTCTACTGGAACAGGTGTTCTCCCACGACGGAGTAGGTTGGACCGTGAGGGCTCAGAACGCTTTTCTTCAGTCTGATCCTGTCAACAAGATACACTCCGTAGTCAGAGGCAGCGTTCTTCCTGAGCAGCTCCTGCACTGCTCCCACGTTTCTCCCGCTTCTAGCGCGTGCCAGCGTCAGATGAGGAACGAACCCCTTTCTGTCCTTCTCGAATCCCAGCTCCTTCAAAGAAGAATCAAGCTTATCAGCGATTTCGCCAAGCAGAATACCATCCTCGATGCCAACCCACACGACTCGTATGTTCGATAGGGATGGAAACGCGCCCATTCCGCAAAGACGTATCCTGAACGGACGGATCGATCCGGATGCCGCCTTCATTCTCGAGAGTATGCCTTCTACGAGCTCCTCCTCAGTATCTCCCAGGAATTTCAGAGTCACATGCAGCAGGTCTGGCCTGACTATCTTCAGGTCCGCCCGAGTGCTCGCAAGCTCTCTCAGCACTGAGACGAGCGAATCGTTTGGCTCGATGTCCGCGGAAATGAACGCTCTGAACTTCATCGATTCCTGATTGGACTCTCTATCTCATATGCTTTTCAGCCCAATCGGACATGGCCTTCTCGAACACAGCCTTCGAATCGCCCGAAAGGAGAACGAATTGTATCAGACTTGGTTGTCCATTCGAAGCCGCGTGTCGCGCTGCCTCTTCGACCGCCACTCGTGCCACCATGGCAACCGGAACGCCGCCGACGCCGGTTCCGAGAGCAGGTAATGCTCTCGAGCTGACACCAAGCTCAGATGCTCGTCTGAGGGCGTTGCGAGTCGCAAGCTGTATCCTATCCTGGTCCGTCATCAGATCCTGGCCCATCACGGCGGCGTGGATGACACACTTCGCCTTGAGCGTGCCTGCTCTTGTGACCACAGCCTCTCCGACCTGGATAGGGCCCTTGCTGGCCGCCTCCCTCTCTATTTCGACCCCGCCACGTCGTTTGATTGCACCCGCGACCCCACCTCCCATCCAAAGGTGGTTGTTGGCAGCGTTGACGATCGCATCCGCGGAGGACTCGGAAATGTCGTCTGTGACTGCCTCGATCGTCACATTCCTCACTTCCACACTCACCATCTCGATCCTCTGGGCCTGCTCTCGAGCTGATGTATTTTTGAGCGCACCATCGCTATGCCAGCAATTGCCAGGAAGAAGGCTGCGACAAGGCCTATTAGGTAGGCAGATTCTCCGATATCATCTTCGTAGAGTGCGCCAAAAGATGCTGCGAAGTTGAAAGACGAATGCATGATCACTCCGGCGATGTAGTACGGAAACCACCCCCTGCTCTCCAATGCTCTCCTCGCGATGCCCAATCCGACGACAGAGGAGGCGCCGGCATGGAGCAAGGCAGAGGATAGGCTCCTGATCACAGCTACCGTAATGAATGCTTCAGCCCCGTTTGAGAAGTACGCATCTCCTTCATACAGGAGATTCTCGGTCGCGGCGAATCCCAATCCCACGGCGGCGCCATATACTATTCCGTCCTCAATCTCGGTCATGAACCTCTTCGCTCGTAGTACGCCGAGCCCTTTTGACGCTTCCTCGACAATCGGCGCGATCACGCACGCAAGGGCGAGCGATGGTATGGTTGGGTCTGTCCCGAACACCTCGTATACGCGCTCGATGTTCCTGTTGAAGAGAGCAAGCAGAAGCACTTCGAATGCGACAGCAATCACAACGGAAACTATCGCGCCAAATGCGAACACTCTCAGCAGTTTGCCGTAGGGTTCACGAGAGTATCGCTCAGTGTTCCTGATCCAGATGAGATAGAGGAGCGAAGGGATGAATGCCACGAGCAACAGGACAACAAAGGCTACGACCACAGGGTCCAACTGTTCACCGCAGAAGTGAGACGTAAGAGGCTATTTCTATTTTCGTGAGACGATGTCCCGCACCCGGCCACCAGAGCGAAGAGAGACCGGACCAGATAGACTCAGAGGGAACGAAGAAGGGCGAGAAGGGAAGGTCTACTTCTTCTCCTCAAGAGAAATCGCATTGTTCGGGCATTCGTCGACACAAGCACCACAGTCAAGGCATTTCTTCTCGTCGACAACCGCAATGTCGTCACATGTGATTGCCTGCTCAGGACAGACATCTACGCAGGCACCGCAAGCAACGCATTCATCCTTGTTGATCTTAGCTGGCATCAGAACACCTCAGATTGTCCTTGGTGCTCGGGAAATCCTTCCTCCATATAAAGTTTCTTGACCGAATCGATTTCACTGGAATTTTTAGATTCTTCGTCTTATCTAATTCTGGAAGATGCAGTTCTTGCCCTCTACGACCACGGAGGTTCGCATATGTCTGTCGCACCGGCAAATTATTAGAAACTCGTCCACCATGGTGCATCTGAAAGCGCATGAAGTCGTCATTCGTCGGCAGATGGATATTCACATCCGATGGTCTCGCCAAGGGTTTCCTCAGAATCGAAGAAGAGAGAGTGGCGGAGATATGCTACGGAAATCCTCCGAGCGATTCGCAGAAAGCGCTGGTCCTCCCAGGGTTCGTGAACGCCCACACTCATATCGGAGACTCTGTTGCCTTTCCAGCTCCAAGAGGATCGGTGCAGGAAATAGTTGGTCCGCCGGACGGCTACAAGCATCGAGTGCTGGCAAGCGCGGCAGTTAAGGACAAGGTTGCTGCGATGAGGAACGCGGTGGAAATCATGGGGAGGATTGGGTGCTCTCTGTTCGTCGATTTCCGCGAAGAGGGCATCAAGGGCATTGAGGAGCTGGAATCCTCACTCCCGCCTCACTCCCCCCATCATTTGACTCTGGGCAGACCAGTGGGTTCAGAAGCCTCTGAGGAGGAGATAGATGCAATCCTCGAGAAATCCGATGGGCTAGGCATGAGCGCTGTGAGAGATTGGCCAATGGATTTCCTTCAGAGGCTTTCCAGAAAGGCCAGGGGCGCGGGGAAGCTCTTCGCGATCCACGCGAGTGAGACTCAGCGAGAGGACATCGAATCGATCCTGAGCCTGAAGCCGAGCTTCCTCGTTCATATGGTGAAGGCAACGCAGTCCGACTTGGAGATGTGCGCCGATGCTGGCGTTCCAATCGTAGTGTGCCCGCGTGCAAACGAGTTCTTCGGTCTCGGACTTGACATTCCCAGGCTGTTGCGTGCGGGCGTGATCGTCGGTCTCGGGACGGACAACGGCATGATATCTCAGCCCAATATGATCTCAGAACTTCAGGCGGCCTACGGAATGGGCCGAGGCTCAAGGCGTCTTCTCCCTCAGGAAGTTGTAAATCTGGCGACGTTTGGTGGGCACAAAGTTTTAAATGCGGCGGGCAAGATACTTACGGAAATTGGCATCCAATATGATCTCGTTATACTCCGCGTGAAGGGTGACGAACCTTTGCGTGAGCTGGTGACCGAAACGAGGCCTGAGGATGTCATGGCAGTCGTGCGCGGAGGAAAGGTCCGGAGGCCAGAGACGTGGACGAGATAAGGAAGATACTCATCGCGACGGACGGCTCCGAGTACACAAAGGAAGCCGTCTCACGCGGTCTTCAGCTCGCCAAGATACTCAGTGCCGACGTTACCGCCCTCTACGTCATCGACCAGACATCTTTCGTGAGTTTCCCGATTGATTCTTCGATAGTCAGCGTCTATTCCCTGCTGGAGAATGAGGGCAAGCGAGCGGTCGAAGATGTCAAGAACGAGGGTGAGGCGATGGGCGTGAAGGTCACCCCTGTCGTGGCGGAGGGCTCTCCTACGCGGAAGATCGTAGAGATGGCTGCGGACTTCGACCTCGTGGTGCTGGGCACCTTGGGCCGGTCGGCGTTATCGAAGCTGTTCATGGGGAGCGTTGCGGAGAGAGTGACTAGGTACGCGCCATGCCCTGTGCTTGTTGTCCGGAGCAAGAAGAGGTGAGGCCTCGTGAAGGTCAAGGAAGTCATGACTGAGAACCCGATCGTCGCTGAGCTCCCGGGCACGAGGACGGAGGTCCTGAAGAAGCTCGTCAAGAACAACATCACCGGGATGCCCGTCATCAAGAGCGATGACGGGACGCTCGCAGGCTTCGTGACGAGGCAGGACATCTTCGCGAAACCCGATGAAGAGCAGCTCGCCCTGGTCATGAGGCGGGACATGCCAACAGTGAGCGCGAACGCGAGCGTCAAGGATGCCGCCAGAGTCATGGTCGAGGGAGGCCTCAGCCATCTTCCTGTCGTCGAGAAGAGCAAGCTCGTTGGGATCCTCACACCTACGGACCTGCTGATCGTCGTCGAGAAGGACAATCCGCAGATCACCGTTGAGGAGATAGTCAGGTCTCCCTGCATTCCGATCTATCAGAGCGCGCCGCTCTCTGTCGCACTTGCCACATTCCGCGCGGCCAAGGTGAATGCGCTGCCCGTGCTCGACGACGATGCGAAGCTTGTGGGCATCATAACGGACAGGGACATATTCAACCAGACGATAGTGGACAGCTCCGTCGTCATGAGCGACTTGGGCATAAGCGACGATGAAGACAACTGGACATGGGAGGGCCTGAGGAACGTCATGAAGCTCTGGTACGAGGTTTCCCGTGTGGATCTTCCGAAGCTCACCGTCAAGGAGATCATGATAAAGAACCCCATGACCGTCTTCAGGAAGACTCTCGTGGGAGATGCCGCTCGGATCATGCGGAAGCACGACTTCGGCCAGCTGCCTGTAAGGGACTCCAAGGACAACCTCGTAGCGATGATTTATGATATCGATGTGGTATCCACACTCACCAAGTGATTGAAAATGGATCCACAGGAGCTGCTGTCACTCTGCAAGCGGCGGGGATTTCTGTGGCCCGCCTATGACATATATGGTGGGGTTGCCGGCCTCTATGACTACGGCCCTCTGGGCGCCGCGCTCAAGAACAACATTGAAAGCCTTTGGAGGGACCTCTACGTGCTCGGCGAGGGTTTTCAGGAGATATCGTGTCCGATCGTCGCTCCCGAGCCTGTGTTCAAGGCTTCCGGGCATGTCGATGCCTTCTCGGACATGTATGTTGAGTGCATGGAGTGCGGCGAGACCTACCGTCCGGATCACCTCGCGGTTGGCATGCACCCGAGCCCGGCGTCCCTGAGCGAAGAGAGGCTGGGAAAGCTCTTGCGCGAGAACAATGTGAAATGCCTCTCGTGTAAGGGCGAGCTCACATCTCCCAAGCGCTTCAATCTGATGTTCAAGACATCGATCGGAGCGGGCAAGGGCAAGGATGGCTACCTGCGACCAGAGACCGCCCAAGGCATGTTCGTCAATTTCTCCCAGGTCTACAGGTTCGGCAGGGAGAAGCTGCCCGTCGGAGCCATTCAGATAGGAAGGTCCTTTAGGAATGAGATATCCCCGAGGCAGGGCCTTATCAGACTGCGCGAGTTCTCCATGATGGAGGCTGAACTGTTCGTTCACCCTGAGCAGAAGACGTGGCCGGAGTTCGATCACGTGAAGGCTGAGAAGCTTCATCTTGTTCCGAGCAGCGGATCTGAGCGAACAGTGTCTCTTGAGGAAGCCGTCAGATCCAAGGTGGTGGCCAACGAGGTGCTCGCATATTTCATGTGGGTGACCTACAAATTCGCCTTGGACCTAGGTCTTGATCCAAAACGTCTCAGGTTCAGGCAGCATGAGAGGACGGAGATTGCTCATTATGCCTCGGACTGCTGGGACCTGG
>CAYOXJ010000084.1:0-6155 GCA_964407905.1 uncultured Thermoplasmata archaeon | reverse complement strand
GCGTCGAGCGACATCTTGACGAAGCGCTAATGATGAAGCCGTCGCTGTTCGAGGTCGATTCCATGATCGCATCGGCCTACAACAGGATGATAGTCGGCGACTACTTCGAGGCCATCAAGGCGAACCGCGATGCGCGGAGGAAGTGTCTCGAGGAATTCAGCTCGTTTGAGGTCTATTCCGTTGCTGTCTCAATCCGGGCAGCGGAGGAGCTCTTGGGGAGGATGGCCGGTCAGGCAGGAGGTGCTGAGACCGACTTGAAGACTGCTCTTGCCGCTGCGAAAAAGACTTTCATCAGCGGGCCGCCCAGAAGCAGGGAAGAGACTCTTGAGAATCTCGAGGTACTTGCGACGAAGGCGTATGAAGTGTTCATGAACAAGACGGAAAAAGACGAGTTTGAGCTCAGGACTCTGCTGGCGGATTATGAATCATTTGGGACGAGAACGGAAGAGCCTCGGAGATATCTCGAGTTGGCGGCCCAGGCGAGGCAGACGTTCAATATCGGAGAATGTGCGAAGCTCGTGGGAAACGCGCGCGACTCGGCACTGAGAGCCAAGGAGATGCGCGCTGCTGAAATTGATCTCATGTTTCCAATCGTCAAGGCGGCAACGACTGCTGCCAAGGAGGTGGGCGTTGACACCGCCAAGGCAGAGTCGGATCTCGGAGAGGCTAGAAGAGCCTTTGACGATGGCGCATTCAAGAGGGCCGTGGAACTCCTCTCGTCCGTTGAGCGGGCAAGCGATTCCGCACACCTCGAACAGATCAGGAAACAGAAAGAGCTGGAGGCCAGGCAGCTTGAGAGAATAAACGTGTCAATGGCAACCTATGAGCCCACGTTCCACGAGGCCTCATCTTATGGACTTGACGTTCAGGAGGGAATGCTTCACATGGCGAATGTCAAAGCTGCCCTGAAGAAGAAAGACGTGGTCAACGCGGCGAAGTTCGCCCAACGTCTCAGGGAGGTAGGAGCAGAGGCCGAGAAGGGCCTTGATAAGAAGAGGCTCGAGCTTGGAGTGATCAAGCACATCGATGGCGCCAAGTGTGGGAAATGCGGCCAGGAGTCGCTCTATTTGCACCCGAACTCGATACAGAAGTGCATGGAGTGCGGCCATTCATTCTCTGTCGCCCCCGCAGGTCCTGCGCAGGTCGGTGCTCCCGAAGCACCAACTCCGACTACGACCGGGCCCCAGGCTGTCGGGACGGGACAGAAGCAACCAGGGGCACAAGATAGAAAGATCAGAACGCTCAAACCGCAGCCCGAGGAGAAGGAAGAGCAGAAGAAGAGGAAGGGCTTCTTCAGATGGTAGGTGAGCGCGGAACTAGCTCTTGGGAGCCTGCTCCGATTCAGTATGCTCCTTTGCCAGCCCGCGTATGATGTCAGCACGTGTTATTATTCCCACCAGCGAGCTCTTCTCCACCACCGGCAATCTGTTCACGCCGTGATTGACCATCTTCATTATAGCCTCATTCAGAGAGAGCTCTGGGTCAACGGTGACGACGTTCTTTGACATCACGTCTCTGACCGGCTCATGCCCGATTTCGTCGTACGCATCGATGATCTCCCTCTGAGTCACTTCTTCCTGGAATGCGATGCCGAGAGACGATATCGATGGGTAGACGAGCCTTAAGTCCTTCCTCGTTGTCTTGATTGACCTCAGCACGTCAGCCTCGCTGAAGATGCCAACCACTTTGCCGCCATCGACAACTGGCAGGCCCGAGAAATTCTTCTGAGCTAGCATCGCAGCAGCATCCTTCACGAGCGTTTCCGGCGTGATGGTCACGACGGGCTTCGTCATGACCTCCCTGACCTTCAACATTCTATCCCAGCGAACATCGGCGGGAAAGCTATAAATGTTTTCGGCCGCTTGTCTGAACTGTCTGAATCTAGCTCAGGTGTGAGCCAAATGCGCATGAAACTCAAGCCTATATCGGACATCGATATCGACGACAGCATCAGGGTAAAGGACCTGACCGCGCAGATGTTCTCATCGGGCGGTTTCACGGCGAAGAAACTTGGGCTGGCGTGTGAGATCGTCCGGAAGATGCTCCGGGAGAAGCAATGCACTATTTTCCTATCATTCCCCGCCTGCATAATCTCAACCGGCACGCGGGGAGTGGTTCGCAAGCTTGTCGAGGAGAAGCTGGTAGATGTCGTGATCACTACGTGTGGCACCCTTGATCACGACCTGGCGAGAGTTTGGAGGAAGTACTACCACGGGGACTTCCTGATGGATGATGCCGACCTGCACAGGAAGGGCATCAACCGGCTGGGGAACATCCTAATCCCCAACGAAAGCTACGGAGTCGTCCTGGAGCAGAAGATACAGCCAATTCTAGAAGAGATATTCAGGGACGGAAAGAGGACGCTCTCCAGCCGCCAGTTGGCTTACGAGTTCGGGCTGAGAGTCAACGACAAGAGATCGATACTCTATTGGGCAGCGAAGAACGACATCCCGATTTACGTGCCCGGAATCACTGATGGCGCATTCGGATCTCAACTGTGGCTGTTCAAACAGCAACACACCGACTTCAGCATCGACGTGCTCAGGGATGAACAGGAGCTCTCGGAAATCGTGTTCACTTCTAAGAAGGCGGGCGCACTCATGATCGGAGGAGGCATCTCGAAACACCATGTGATCTGGTGGAACCAGTTCAGGGGAGGGCTCGACTACGCGGTGTACCTCACAACTGCGGACGAGTGGGACGGCTCCCTGTCGGGAGCCAGGATAAGGGAGGCTGTCAGCTGGGGCAAGGTGAAGGAGAATGCCCAGTACGTCACCGTCGAAGGGGATGCCACGATAACGCTTCCGATGCTGGCCAGCTCGGTCCTCGCTGAGGGGAGGCCGGGAAGGCATTAATATCGAGTAGTAAAATACTGGTGCACCACACAGAGGCAGAAGATCACATGACCCCCAAGGACATCGGACCCGAGATACCGTCTCCGCAGGACCTTGCGGCTTTCGCAAAAGAGTACCTGAAGTCGTACATGGAGGCCATTGAGGAGAAGAAGCCTCAGACCTATCCGAAGTTCGCCCAAGAATCCCCCTATTCGATCAAGTGCTACCTGCTCCCAAACGGATGCACAGCCATGATATTCAACTCTGCTCAGGAGCTGACGGTCGAGGGGGGAGTACGAGATTGGGAGGAGGTCCAGGAGGTCGTCGTCAAGGGGGTCGACCACTTCGCCGGGTTCTACCCGTTTGAGGGGCGATCTCTCGGAGACTGGAACAAGAGGGGGAAGAGAGACGCGCTCAGAGACCTCAGGCTCATGGACAAGTCCGAGCTTGGGCGAGGAGGGGCAGAGCTCGAGAGCATAATGGAGAACATCACCAAGATGGTCAAGGCGAACCCCTGGCTCGGGAAATCCGGGACGGAGATGATCTCCACGTTGCGCAACCTGGAGAGCAGAGTGAAAGGCGGATTCCCAACTGTTGATGCAATTGCGACTCTGCAGTCCATGAAATCGTATGTCCCAGGAGCCGAGAGCGTGACGATCGAGTTCCCTGAGAAGGAGCTCCTCGAGGAGATCTCGGACGGCATCAAGAACCTGGCCAATCTGGAGAGTAAGATAGACATGGTTGAGAACCGCATGTTCGAAATCGAGAAGGCTGCCACGGCCCCGGATTTCGCAGGCAAGGTTTCGGACCTCTCGGACCGAGTCGAGAGGCTCGAGAAGCAGCTCGAGAAGGTCTCGAACATCCTTACCATGCTCAATTCGAAGGTGGAGAACTACTTCTCAAAGACTGCTGAAAAGGAGAGGCAGGCCGATCTTGAGAAGCGCATCGAGGAGCACACCCAGAAAGCGCTTTCACATGAGTCGAAGATAAGCGCTTTGGAGAAGGAGGCGGAGGGGCTCGTAGAGGAGATCCGGAAGATGACTGCGAAGATGGAGAAGGACCTCCACGACAGCAGAAAGCGAATTGCCCGGATGGAGAAGCACTTCGTTGACTTCGCCAAGATGGTGCAAGAGTAAACCAGCCATGAAGAGCATCTGTGTTTTGCCCGGAGACGGCATCGGACCCGAGGTCGTCGACTCCGCCGTGAGCATTCTCCAGAAAGTCACAGACGAGATCCAGTTCGCTTACGCGGACATCGGGAGGCGTGCATATGAGAAGCACGGCGTGCACATGCCCGCCGAAACGCTGAGGGCAATGAAGGCCGCGGACAGCTGTCTCTTTGGAGCGGTGACATCGTCTGAGGACCCTGCGTATGATCCTCCCGTTCTGAGGTTTAGGAAGGAGCTCGACCTGTTCGCGAACGTGAGGCCTATCAGAAGCCTCGTCAACATACCAAACAGGCCGCGGATTGACGTCGTGATAGTCCGCGAGAACTCAGAGGGCATGTACACCCAGAAGGAGGTCTTCGATGACGACGGCGTCACGACAATGAGGAAGGTCTCAAGGAGGGCATGCGAGCGGATTGTGGATTTCGCCATCAAGTATGCTCGTGAGTCCGGGAAGCAACGGATATGCTGCGTGCACAAGTCCAACGTGCTAAGGGCCTCCGATGGGCTTTTCGTGCAGACTTTCAGAGAGCTGATGAAATCGAAGGGGAAGAATCTTACAGCTGAGGAGCAGCTTGTTGATTCAGCTGCAATGAAACTGGTGATCAGTCCTCAGGCGTTCGACGTGATCGTAACGCTCAACTTGTATGGTGATATCATCTCCGACGTCGCAGCGGGTGTTGCGGGCGGACTCGGATTTGCTCCTTCTGGCAATATCGGTCCTGTGCACTCTGTCTTCGAGCCGGCCCATGGTTCTGCGCCCGACATCGAGGGGAAAGGCGTTGCGAACCCGACGGCAGCAATCCTCGCGGGCGCGATGATGCTCAGACATCTGGGAATGAAGGGAGAGGCGAGCAAGGTGGAGGCAGCAGTGGCGGAGTTTTATGCATCTGGCCACCTGACAATAGACCTCGGCGGAAGGCACGGTTCGAAGTCATTCACTGAGCACGTGATCAGGAACCTGGAGATGCATACGAATTAGTGGGGCCTGGAGAAGTCTGCTGGCCCAAACAGATTGCCGATCTTCGAGAGCTCCAGACGGATGTAGTGACGGATCGTCCCTGAATTGAACGAGTCCAAGTACTTCCTGTACCTTATTGTGGCGAGCGTCAGGGCGACGACGACCAGGAATGTCGCCTCTGTCGCGGAGAAAATTCCGAGGAACGCATCTTCCACATAGTCCATCAGGATGTGCACACCCCAGAACACAAGTGGTATGGCCATCCGGTACGCAAACGCCAATGGAGCTACAATGGCGACGGCGATGGGATTGTGCATCAGGGACTTCCAATGGCCATCCGCATGCATCAGCGAATCGAAATCAAGCATGGCTGCGAGTCCGTTTGCCTGCGCATAGTTTTTCAGGCCCAGGACATGGTCAACATCGATGAGGACGCCAAAAAGAAGCGCGACGAAAGCGTCGTTCCTGTCGAGCAAGAACAGTTGGATCAGGAGCAAAGAGACGATCAGGTGCGTCACTGCTAGCATTGGCCACCTTGCTTATGGTCTGCTGGATTCGTGATGATTACCATCTATATATCTCATTTGCGGAACCGAAGACATGGGATTCTGAGGTCTGTTCTGGTTAAATCACTCTAGCCGACCCTGCAGAAAAGGTCCCCCGAAGAGGGGTTGGCAGTGCGGGGGCTGAGATTTGAACTCAGGGACCCCTGCGAGACCAGACCCTCAATCTGGCGCCGTTGACCGGGCTTGGCTACCCCCGCATCTTGCACTGGATAGCGGGCCATACGCGTCTTTTGATTAAAGCCTTTTGGAGAGCCACTGGTGCTGTTTTGAGCGGGCGGCGTGAGTCTCGCGCTCTGTGCCGTTTCCGTTCCATCTCCTACTAGCTAAATACTCGTTATCAATTCAGGGAACAGAAGCGTCGAGGGAAACGAGGCTAACGGGATATGGAGCGGATTGAATGATCGGATTTCCAAAAGGCAAAGTCGTGCTTCACATGTTTGACAAGAGCGATCTTGATTCTCTTCACTGGGGGACTCTCGACGTGCTCGAGAATGCAGGCATCAAGATAACGAGCAAGGAATGCTTGGGCCTTCTCGAGAGCGCGGGATGCACGGTCGACCACAAGACAGGCATTGCAAAGATACCAGGCAACGTCGTCGAGGAGGCGATCAGAAAGGCAAAGAAGAAC
>CAYOXJ010000083.1:0-6174 GCA_964407905.1 uncultured Thermoplasmata archaeon | reverse complement strand
AGGGGACTCTCGGAATCATAACCGAGGCGACTCTCAGAGTCGAGCCTCTGCCGGAAGCCTCAGAGATCGTGCTCGGATTCTATGATGACTTCTGGGCCGCAAACGAAGCTGCGCAACTTACGATGACTTCATGCGTCACATTTGTCGGGGGAGAGGCATACGAGCTGAGCGATCCCCAAGCATACGGAGCGCCCGACGGCAAGAAGGGAGTGTTCTATGTGGCTCTGGAGGGGACAAGAGGAGAGGTCGAGGCGGAGGCTGCTTTCATGAAGAAGATGATAGAGGAGACCGGAGGCGTTCTCGCAGGAAGAGACGACTCGCTGAGATTGTTCGGCAAGTACACAGAGCAATGGTGCGGCGCGCGAGCACTGGTCGACATGGACAATTGCTTCACCTCGGTAGTCCCCATGACGAGGCTGAGAGAGTACTATGACAGGTTTTGGGAGGAGGTCATGGCCAAGCATGGAATAGAGCCCGTGCCCGGGGTCAGACTATGGCTAGACGTCGGCAGGTATCGAATTGCGGGAGGCAGGTACTTCATTCGGAACGATGAGGAAGGATGGTCAGAATACCAGAAAGCCGCGAGAGAAGCTGCAGAACTTGTGACAAGCCTGGGAGGCACAATATCGGCGTGTCATGGCGTTGGCTTGGAGCACAGAGACTACCTTGACCTTGAGTATTCGAAAGTGGCACTGGACGTCATGCGCAGCATCAAGAAGGCCCTGGACCCGGAGAACATGATGAACCCGGGCAAGAAGATATCCATTTGACAGCTCTGCCAACGAACTCGGTTGGAAAACGTATAAGTACAGACTATCTGGCTATGCTTGGCCGGGATTCCGATGACCAGGGGCGTTATCAATCTGGAGATGCCCAAGAGGACTTACTTTGGTCCAGGAGCTCTGGAGAGAATCGGAGATGTCGTTCGGCAGTTTGATGCTAGAAATGTCTTTATCATTTCTGATCAAGGGGTGGCCAGAGCTGGGCTTGTCAAGTCTCTCATCAATGTCACAAGGCCGCATGCGAGAAGGGTTTCGATGTTCGACAAAACCGAACCAGAGCCGACCATTCAATCCGTCGAGAAGGCTCTGGCCGCACTGAAAAAGGCGCACGATGTTGATTTGTTGATCTCGCTGGGCGGTGGCAGCGTCATGGATACTGCCAAGTGCGCGAACATTGTGGCGATGAACGGAGGGTCAATACTCGACTACGAAGATGGCAGGGAGAATAAGCGTGCTATCGATGAGCTGATTCCCCACGTGGCCGTGCCGACGACCGCAGGCACCGGAAGCGAGGCGACGGTCTGGGCAATCTTCATTGACCCAACTAGGAAGTTCAAGTCCGGAATACAGGATCCGCGTCTGATCGCAGATCTGGTCATGCTTGATCCGAATGTCACGGCGACGATGCCGCCGCATCTGACCGCGGCCACTGGGATGGATGCACTCACACATGCGATCGAGGCGTTCGTATCTGTGTGCTCGAATGAGTTCACCGATGCGCTCGCTGTCAAAGCGATCATGCTGATTGCAGACAGCTTGCGTACGGCCGTCGACAATGGTGGAGATATTGGGGCGCGTGGCAACATGCTTCTCGCAAGTTACATGGCCGGCATCGCGTTCTCAAACTCCTCGTGCGGGATCGTACACACGCTAGCAGAGACCCTGGGAGGGTTCTACAGGATACCTCACGGGGTCACGAACTCGCTCATGCTGCCCTCCGTGATGGAGTTCAACTCGAGCGCTAGACGAGATAAGTTCGCTAGGATAGCTGAGCTCATGGGAGAAGACACGAGGGACCTGAGCGGTCAAGTTGCAGCTGATAGGTCCGTTGCGGCCGTGAGGAGGTTGTCGAAGGACATCAGACTCCCTCAAGCATTACGAGAAGTCGGCGTCAGGAAGAGTGACATATCCGCGCTGGTGGCCCTGGCATACCCGTGGGCCAACATCTCGGGCAACCCAAGAGAGGTCACCAAAGGTCAGCTGAGAGAACTCTACGAGAAGACCTTCTGAACATCAAACGGCTCGTCATGTTTATACTGGACAGAGGGCATTCCGAGCAGGGCGCCTCAGCACAAACAGGAGGGGGATTCCGAAAATGACCAAGTACGAGCCCTGCTATCCGAAGCACACGTGGGACATCGTGAAGGACGACATCAGCGGCTTCAAGAAGGACATGAAAGAGATATGCGACATGGCCATCGCGAAGGGGGCGAACTTCGCGAAACTAATCGAGGCGAAGAAGGTCGCCGTCGACGAGAGGGTTACCCTGAAGTGCAGAATACCGCCGTGCGAATGCTACGGGAAGTGCCTGATGGACCCTCCTTTCTCCCCGACGGCCGAGGAGACACGTAAGGTCGTCTCGAGGTACAGGTACGGCATCTTGACAGAGGTCTCGACACCGCTGCCGAAGGAGTACTGGGCTGTGATTCAGATGGAGGACATGCCTCTCTGCAGGCTCCAGTACACCAACGAGGCGGTCGAGTTCGAGAGGCTGACCCAGATGCCCCTGTGGTTCAAACTTCATGACATCGTGATGGGAATCGAGAGGGAGGCACACAACAAGGGCTACTTCTTCGCCACAGGATACGTCGCATCGACATGCTATCTCTGCTACGACCCTTCGAAGCACACGACTTACTGCGACACCTCAGGCCTGTGCAAGCATCCGTACGAGGCAAGGCCGTCGATGGAAGCGAGCGGCATAGACGTGTTCAGCACATACAGGAACGCCGGCTTGAAGCTGAAGATGGCATCGCCCGAGAAGCTCACCTGGAGTGGACTTGTCCTAATCGTCTGAGCGGCGTAGCGGCGTCCTCGTTACCGATCCAGCCGCATGACGATAGTGATTTATCGAGATTCTCGCATTAGGGCACGCGCTGGGAGGAGATTCCGAACGAGATTTCCAAGAGCGGAGTTCGAACGGAGGACGAAGCTTGTCGGGAAAGGCATGGGCAAACGGAATCTTGACCTGCTCGTTGTCTTTTCGGCCCCCGGGAGCATGCGGTTCGGCCAGAGAGGGCATGTGCTCTATCTCTCTGGCTACGAGCCGTACTTCGGCAACTCTATGATGATACAGCCTTTGGAGAATAGCGCAGGGCCGCTGCTGCAGATTGACGAGGCGAAACACTTCCCGTCCGACTGTACATGGATAGAAGACGTCCATGATCCGCAGGATCCTGTCAAGACAATCAAGAGCTATCTATCTAAAGCGAAATTGAATCGATCCCGAATGGGTCTCGTCGGCGAATATTCAGTGAACCCTGTACTCCTCAGGCGAATCGAGCGGGAGTTTGGTATCTCGAATGTAGTCTGCGCATCTGATATCTTGGAGGACGCTAGATCCGTGAAGTCGGAATACGAGATTCGTTGCGTGAAGAAGGCCTGCGCTATCGCCAAGTTTGGGTTCGAGGCAGCCGCAAAATTCGCCCGGCCCAGACGTTCTGATTCACAGGTCGTGAGTGAGATTGAGAGAGCGTGCAGAGAGGCGGGGTCCGAGTTCTTCCCCCACCACACGATGTTCAGCTCGGGCCATGACACGAACTATCTCGAGTGGTGGTGGTACTGCGGAAAAAGGAAGTTGAGAAACAGGGACACAATGACCGCCGACTTCGGAACCATGTTTTGCGCCTACTGTTGCGACATGGCGAGATCTTTCTCCATTGGCCCCGCAACAGAAGAGCACAAAGATGTGTATGAGACGATAATAGAGGCGGAAAAGGCGGGCCAGAGAGCAGCAAGGCCGGGCAACCTAGCATCGGACGTCGACAGGGCTGCTGCCGATGTACTGGTAGAGTTCAAGGATCTCATCACGACGGGAGATGCGATCGACATTGGCCACGGCGTCGGCCTCGAGGTCCATGAGTGGCCGTTCCTGGGATACCATCACATAGAGAACGATCCGATGTACGTGGACCGGGTACTGAAGGAGGACATGATCATCTCGATCGAGCCACAGATCTACCATCCGAAGTTCGGCTTGGTGCAGATAGAGGATCAGTTCAGGGTAGCCGCAGGCGGTGGGAAGATCCTGACGGATCTGCCACGCGAGATCTTGGAGTGTTGACTGAATAGTGGACAGTGATGTGAGGGTGGAGTGAGCGAATGACAAAGGACAAGAAGGGGAGCATGGACGAGGTGTGGTTCGGCAAGCCAAAGAGGGCGACGAAGCCATCAGCTGTGCATTTGGCCGACACGACCACAGTGGCCTTTGACGACGGCATAGCGACGAGTTTCATCTCGTCAGATGCGTGGGACCTAGGGCTGTACTTCATGGAACCTGGAATGGACACCATAGTCTTCTCCCTGGAGCCTAAGGACGATGGTACGGCGGATGAGTGGTACGGTCCGTCGCACGAATTCTACTACATCCTGAGCGGAGAGTTCACGATAAGCTACGACACGGATGCGCAGCGTCTGAGAAAGAGGAAGAGCCCGAACTACGTCGTGCGGGCGGGAGATGCGTTTGCGTTCCCTCCTGGCTGGAAGTACCAAGTGCGGTGCTCAAGCGACATCCCTGGGTCGTTCTTCTGGGGGAAGAGCGCCCCGCCCAAGGGGATCAAGGAAAGGCTGATTCCCCCGGTCCGAACCCCGTGAGAAAAACCGAGGGAACATCTTCAGAGGATCGCCGTTGTCGGGAGAGGCGCAGTGAATCGGCTCCTGCATGATACTTGCCGGCTCGAAGTCAATCGGTCGGAATTGAGTTCTGAAAGAGCACCGAAGATTCTAATCACTCTTTCAAGCACTGATACCATCACTGCGTTTTCGTCGAAAACGCTCTTTGCAGCCGAGGTCCTGGGGTCGAAAGTAATATCCAATACGATGTCAATTACTGGCTGGCTTTCAGTTGGGGGGATTAAGTGCTATCGATAAGAAGAATCAGAGGAGTTGCTTGCGCGGTCGTGATGGTTGCGATGCTGTCCGTGTCGTTCAACGCGGCCGCAGGCAACGGAAACGGCAACACAAAGGACATTGCTAGCTGGAACGTCCTCGTGTACCTCACGGCGGACAACAACCTGGACTCGTTGACACAACAGGACCTTGATGAGCTCATGGCTGTCGGCTCGAACGCCGACATGAACGTGTTGACGCTCGTGGACAGATATGCCGACGTCGCGCATGTGTACAAGGTGGAGATGGGCAGCCTCAGCGAGCTGACTGCGCCCGGCCTCAGCGGCGTGGAGGTCAACATGGGCGCCTCCGGAACGCTTGAGACCTTCATGTCCTTCGTGAACGGCAACTATCCGGCCGATCACACCCTCCTGTTCTTCTGGGACCACGGAACGCCCCTGCTGGGCGTTGGCAAGGACGAGCACACGGGCACGCCTGGCGAGAGCGATTGGCTCTCGCACGCGGAGGTCGTTGATGCACTCTCAGGCATGAAGGTCGACATCCTGGCCTCTGACGAGTGCCTCCAGGGACAGATCGAGGTCGTGTACGAGTACTATGTGAGGGGCCTCCAGTCGGATTACGTCATTGGCAGCGAGGGATACATTGGCTGGCGGGGCTTCCCCTATGATGCGATACTTCAGCACATCGTGGACCAGCCAGAAATATCCTCGAAGGACCTCTCGGTGGCGATCGTCAAGGAGTTCGCGGCACTGTTCAGCAAGCCCCCGTACATGTCGGAGGTCGTGACGGCCCAAGCGGTCGTCGAGCTCGCCCAGGTCGGGCATGTCGCCTCGGACCTAGAGGTGCTCGCGGATCTGCTCAAGGACGATATCGCCTTGTACAGGGGAGGGATCACCGCAGGAAGGGCGAAGTCGATGCTCCCCTGGGGCGAGTACGGGGGGGAGGCGCAGGTCGACCTAACGAAGCTTGTCAGTTGCATAGGCAAGTCTGCGCCTGCTGGCTCCCCGGTGAGGAGCGCATGCGATGCTGTTCTCCATGACCTCGAGAAGGCGATCATAGCCAGAGGCACGACCATGGTCACCGCGAGGAACTTCAACGGCCTCGGCATCTTCTTCCCGTCCACATACGCATCGTATCAGAACCACCTATGGACAGCATCGGAGATGTACGAGGACATGGCCTTCGCGAGCATATGGATGCCTTTCCTGGAGGCATACTGGGGCACTGCCACCTGAGCACATCGTCGCCCCACACTCTCACGACCAAGAACGGTCTTGTGATCTCGGTGCCCACGCGTTGGGGCATTCGGCCGTGCCAATCGAGG
>CAYOXJ010000082.1:0-6250 GCA_964407905.1 uncultured Thermoplasmata archaeon | reverse complement strand
AAGATGAGCATTCGTCCGCGCCTTTGTTCATGAAGATTCAATCTTCGGGAGACCGCCGAGCGGACAGGCCGGGTTTCAGTGCGAGTCGCCGCCCCTTCGGATCCCGGAATGGAGCAGAGCGCCATGAGCAAGCTGATCGGTGAAGCTAGGATGAGTGGGCGTTTCGAGCCTCGGCTGTCTCAGATTCTCTCCGCGCTCTCAGCCAACTTCGCCCTTACCTCTTTCATGACCAGCTCGGGATCCTTGTAGTACGCCGAGATGATCGTGGCCACCTTCCTGTGGTTGTCTATGCCTATCTTCTTCATGTACTCCAGGATGTCAACACGCCTCTTGATCTCCCTCTCCATCTCTCTGGGAGACCAGTTCCTGGCCATCCTGACCTTTTCGTAGACATAGCTGTGGCCGCTGTAGTTGAAGGTGTCATCCGCTGGGTTCCATGTGTACACGGAGTTCGTGATGAGCTCGTTCGTCTCAGGGTCGATTCCCACGATCTCCGTGAGCGACTTGACACGTCTCGTCATCTTCGTGCCAACCTTCACCTGCGCCTGCAGCAGAACAACGTTCAGCGCGGTCACGAGCGCTCTGGGCAGGTTGATCGGATCGTTCTCCATTCTGTGTACCATCGCCTGGACGTCCTCTGCGTGGAAGGTCGAGTAGCAGGTCTTGCCCGTGGCCATTGCCTGGAAGACGACGTACGCTTCCTTGCCTCTGACCTCTCCGACCATCAGGTACTGAGGCCTCTGCCTCATCGCAGTCGTCAGCAGGTCGAACATGTCTATCTCGCCTGTTGCGCGGCCAGTGACGATGCTCTTTCCTCCGAACCCTTCTCTGGTCAGGCCGGGAACCCAGTTCTCATGGGGGAGATTGAGCTCTCTGGTGTCCTCTATCGAGACTATCTTCATCTGAGGCGGGATGAACAGCAAGACTGCGTTGAGCGTGGTCGTTTTGCCGCTGGCCGTGCCTCCGCATACAAGCATCGACTGGCCGTGCTCGATTGCGAGCCATAAGTACGCCATCATCTCCGAGCTCAAGGTCTTGAACTTGAGCAGGTCGAGCGGGGTGAACGGGTTTTCCTTGAACCGCCTGATCGTGAACGAGGAGCCTCTCTTCGTCACGTGCTTGCCGAGAGTGGCCTGCAGCCTCGAGCCGTCGGGGATCGTTGCATCGAGCAGCGGGCTTGCGACCGATATGTGCTTGCCGCACTTCTGGGCCAGCCACACAACGAACCCGTCCAGTTCGAGCTCCTTGTCGAATCTGAGGTTCGACCTTATTGAACCGTATTTCCTGTGGTAGATGTAGAATGGCACCGCAACTCCATCGCAGGAGCAGTCCTCGACGTTCGGGTCGATCATCATCACATTGACGACCGCGTATCCGATGAAGTCCCTTAGCACATAGTACATCACACGCTCCTTGGAGATCAGGTTGAGGCTAATGCCAAGCTGGGACATGAGCCTCTCAACGATTCTTCTGAGCGTTGTTTCCTTCTCCTCTGCCTTCGTCTCGGTCATCCTCTCGACCGAGGCAACCAGAGTCTCCTTGAGCAGGGCCAGGACGTCCCTCTCGTCATCGGACAGCCTCGGCTCGATGACCTCGTACAGGTACTCGTTCGTCTTGTTATCGTACTTGATCCGCACGTACGCATAGTTCTGCTTGATCGGGACTATCTCGACCTCGTCAACGTTTGGCTCGGCGATCTTGGGGATCTCCGTGATGCTGGTCATGTCGAGGCCGGCCTCGTTCTTCGATACCGCCACCATAACAGGCTTTGGTTTCATTCTGAAGAGGAACCCGAAGTACGAGGACAGGAGGCCCACGCTGCCCTTCTTCTTCGGCCTCTCCTCCATCTCGATCTGCATCTTGGGCTGCTCTGTCTCTGTCATGTTGATCACGTCGCAAAGAGTATTCTCAGCGTCAGGAAGCCCGCTATGAGCATGATGAAGCTGTGCCTCATGCCAATGGGTACGCTCCCTTTCTGTATCACACCGGCCAGAATGCCGTCCCCGACTGCGTGGACAAGCACGGACAATAGGAATATGAAAGCGACCTGGTCTATTGTCTCTACGTGTATGCTCACACCGGGTATCTCCTCGATGCCCTGCTCCTCGGCAGCCTCGCTGACCTGCCTGCCCGCCTCTTCCATCTTCGGCAGGAACTGCCCCTGGAGGATCAGGATGGTCGCGATGAACACGAAGTAGGCGATGTAGACGACCAGGACATAGGTCTGCATCGTGACGCCTCTCTCCTCCTGTGTCAGGATTGTTTCCTTGGCATCGTGGGAGACCATGCTCAATACGTCAGCGACGTTGCCACCAGCGTCATTTGCCTTCATTATGATCGAGGACATTCTCGTCACGAGAGGCGTCTTGACCCTCTCTGCAAACAGCCTGACGGCCTCCGACGCTGGCACACCCCATTCTATCTGTGCGGCCATCTTCTTGATCTCTGGCGTGAGCCTGCCATATCTTCCTGACGATGCGACGACGATCGCATCTGCGAGCGTCATGCCGAACCTGCCCGCTTCTGCGACGTCTCTAAGGAAGTCAGGGAGTCTCATTTCGATCTCTCTCACATGCTTCTCCTTAGTGCTCATGTAGAACCCGTACGGGCCGAAGAATGAGAGCATGGCGAATATGATGTAGTCGATCGGCTCCAATGGCAAGCTCAGGCTGCCGATGTAGTCCACTATAGCCATGAACGCGAAAACCGCCATCAGCCCGATCGAGACGCCAAGGACCGACCTCGTCAGGTCGGCCTTCTCGACGGCAAGGATCCTCTTGAGGGCCCTTTCCCTCTCCAGGTCCGTCATCTTCCTCTGCTGCGGCGGCATCTATATCGCACTCTCCTTTGACATGTTCCATATGACAAAGACGAAACCGAACTGCGACACTGGGATCATCATCAGCACTATCACGTAGAGCATCATGACCATGAAATCAGGGTCGCCGCTTCCGACGATAGCCATGATGGCCAGTATGAGCACAAGGAACAGGGGGAACGCCACAACGACGGTGACAAACGATTCGGCCAGCATTCCCAGGGTCTCCATCTGCGACTTGAGAGTGAGCTTGTTCTCCTTCTGGTACTCCTCTGCCTTCAGGAGGAAGTACGGTTTGAGCTGACCGCCAGAGGTCGAGGTAGTTATCACGCCCTGCAGGAAGTCCTGGAACTTCGCGGAGGGGGACCTCCTAGCAGCCTTCTTGATCGCGCTCAGTATGTCCGAACCGAGCAGCTCTGTGTCCCTCGTGATCCACGCAGCCTCTTGGGTTATTTCGCCATACACTTTCTGTCTCGAGAGCTCCTTGAATATGACGTCAATGTTGACATCGGCTGAGGCCATGGCTGAGATGAAGCTCATCGCCGCAGCGATTCTTCTGTCGATGTCACGGCTTCTCGTCTTCCCTCTCGATGCTGGCGATCCCATCAGCAGGAAGTAGGTCATGATCGGAAGCAACACGATTGCGAGCCCCGAAACCAGGATTCTGAAGATCCATTCAAGGCCCATGAGCCCGAACAGCACAACGCCAACGACGATGGCGATCGCAACGCCCACGATGGCCATCACGATAGTTGCCATCAGAACATATGCGTAGTACTCCTCCGGCCTTATCTTCAAGTGCGCTTTCAAGAGAGAATCCTCGAGCTGCTGCAGGACCGACACATTCCGCTTGGCATACTTGCCCATGGTCCTCCAGGCCAGGTCCTGGAAGCTCGAGAGCTTGATGTATTCGGGGACCGCGCCCTTGACCAGCCTGACCGTGTGTGGTCCTATGGTCTCCCCTGGCATCGTGATTTTCGTCTTGAGGTATTCGGTCTTCTTCACCTCGACCTTCTTGAAGACGTCAGATACTTCAGGCAGCTACCTCACCTCCGGCAACCGGCTTCTGGGCGACCCTCGTAGCTCCATAGAGTTCCTTCTGGACGCGCTCCGCTGTGATCTTCGGTTCCTTGTAGTATTCTCTGATCAACGACCATATCTGCCTGTGGTCAGTGATGTCCTTCGCGACCATGTACTTGACGATGTCCACCCTTCTCTCGAACTCCTGGAGGAGCTCCTCGTGGATCATGTTCTTCATTTCCATTATCTTGTCAAACAGGAAGCTGTGGCCTTTGAAGATGAACTTGTCAGTCGCCTGATCCCATTCGTAGACCGTGTTGCTGATGAGCTCGTTGGTCTCCGGCTCGAAACCCACGATCTCTATGAGCTGCTTGATGCGTCTGACCATGTCCATGCCGACGCGCGCATGCGTCTGGATGACGACCGTTCTGAGGGCTGTGAGGAGTATCCTCGGACAGTTGATTGGCGGGTTCTCGAGTCTGTTCACCATGCCCTTCACACTGTCTGCGTGCATCGTCGAGAAGGTAGTGTGGCCCGTGGCCATCGCCTGGAACATCGTGTAGGTCTCCTTGCCTCTGACCTCTCCCACTATGATATAGTTGGGCCTCTGCCTCAACGATGCCCTGACGAGATCGTACATGTCGATCTCGCCCGCGGCCTTGCCGTCAGGGCCGCGTTCGCCAACTCCCGAACGCGTCGTGCCAGGTATCCAGTTCTCGTGCGGCAGGTTGATCTCCCTCGTGTCCTCCATCGTGACGACCTTGGCACCCGGTGGAATGAAGAGTGACATAGCATTCAGCGTTGCTGTCTTGCCGCTCGCAGTGCCACCGCAGATGATCGCGGACTCGCCGTGCTCGACGCTCAGCCACAGATAGGCGACTATCTCGGGCGAGGCGGTTCCGTACTTGATGAGCTCGACGGGTGTGAAAGGCTTCTCCTTGAACCGCCTGATCGTGAACGAAGCACCCCTCGTTGTGACCTCTCTTGAATAGGTTGCCTGGACTCTGTGGCCCTCGGGTGCTGTGCCGTCGAGAATCGGGTTCGAGACGGACAGCTGTTTGCCGCACCTCTGGCCGAGGCCGATGACGAACGAGTTCAGGTCGTCCTCGTCAGCGAAGACTATGTTCGTCTTGATCGACTCGAACTTGTTATGGAACACGAAGAGGGGGATGCCGACGCCATCGCAGGAAACGTCCTCCATGTGCTCGTCGTTCATCAGAGCGTCAATCGGCCCGTAGCCCACGAAGTCCCTGGTTATGTAGTATCTTATCTTGTCCTCCGAGATCGGCTCGATGCTCATGCCCCTCGACTTGATGTAGCTGTCCACGCTCTTCTCGAGATAGGTCTTCTTGTCCATGACCGTGAGCTTCTCCCACTCGTATTCGAGCGTCTTCTCAAGGGTCTCTTTGATCAGTCCGAGAAGCTCTTCCTCGCTCTCTGTCAGTGCGGGCTCGATGACGCTCAAGAGATACTCGCTCGCGGCCGAGTTGTAGGTCACCCTGATGTAGCTGAAGGGCTCAACAACGCCGTAGAACGCGACCTCCTTGATGTTCGTGTCCGTAATCGGAGGGATCTCAGTATACTGAGAGCCCCTGCCGTGGCTCCAGTCGCGTCTCCTGGCAGCTGCTCCTTTCGGGTGCCGGACACTAAGCGGCGCTGCCCTCAACCTGGCCAATGCCCCGAGGTACCCGTGGACTATCCTTGAGCCCAGGGACCTGCGAGAAGCCTTGACCGGCACTTCGCCTTTCCTCTGTGTCTCTGCAGAAGCCATCAGATCACTCCTACACTCCAAGCTCTCCGACCGACATGCTGACTACCGCGCGCGTGTGGTCGAGAACTGTCACATTGTGTATCGTCAAGGTCAGTATCCAGTAGTTCAGAGTCTTCACCGCGAGAGTCACCTCAGTCTTGCTGATCTCGAAGTTGGTTCCGTAGGTAAGGTTGAACAGCGAAGTGAAGGTCCTGTTGAAGTAGTTCTCCCACGCGATTCCGTGCTTGGATGTGACCTGCAGAACGACATCGTCTCCGAGAGTGGCCTGGTCCCCGTCTTCTCCATAGGCGTTCTCATAGGTCTTGGTCTCAGCGTACACTAGGTCGGCGTTGACGCCTTTAGATCCGACGCCTCCGACTGTCTTGTTGGTGCCCTCAAGGGAGATCTGAGTGAGCATCATGACCAGGTTGGGTGTTGCAGCCGTGCCCATGTTCCTTATGAGTATCTGTGGCCCTGCGATTATGAACTCGCCGTCCGTCTGGTTCAGTATTATCGCCCCAGCCTCGTATGTCAGATGTTGCTCCACGTAGTACCTGTTGGGGCAGTACAGATCGAGGTCTCCACCAGTGTGGCCATCGTTGGTCGAGTTCAGAGCATAGGTGTACTCGGTGCCCGATGTGTTCGTCTTGTAGGTGTATGTG
>CAYOXJ010000081.1:0-6318 GCA_964407905.1 uncultured Thermoplasmata archaeon | reverse complement strand
TCACACCCATTCATGGCCCTATTTGGTATTGAGATCGTCTACTGCATGTAACCCTGCGATGTGTGTTCGCCGCTTCTGCGCAGATACTGGATCGCCTCTCCCACGAGGTACAGCGAACCTATCACGCAGAGCCCCTGGCCGCGAACCTCAGATTTCGCCCTCTCAAAGGCATCCTCTAGCCGCACATGAGTCTCCTGTGGACCACCATATTCTTCACTCACAATCATTCCAAGCGAAGACGCTGGGAGCGCCCTTCTGTATCTTGCCTGCGTGACAACGATCTTCGCCGCTGCCGGAATGAGGGCCCTCACGATTCCCCTCGCATCCTTGTCATCCATACATCCGAGAACGAACGTGAGTGGTGTGACGCCCAATCCTTCGAGCACTCGGACCGTCGTCATGATGCCGTCAGGGTTGTGGCTTCCGTCGAGAATCAAGAGCGGCTCCTTGGATATGACATCTAGCCGGCCGGGCCATGCGGCATTCTGCAGTCCTCTTCTGATTTGGTCGTCTGATACGCGTGTCCCTTTCCTCGAGAGATCTTCAGCAACCGCAATCGCAGTCGCAGCATTCTCAGCCTGGTAGGCGCCTATCAAGCGCGTTCTCAGATTGCTCAGACGTCTCTCGCCATCGTAGCTGAACTCGGTGCCATTGAGTGTCTGGCTTACTCTTGACACCTCGAAATCCTTGCCGATCCGTCTGAGAATTGCGTCCTTTCTCGTGCAGGTGTTCTCTATCACCGAAAGTGCCTCGGGACTCCTCTCACAAGTCACCACAGGCACTCCTTGCTTCACGATGCCGGCCTTCTCCCGGGCTATTTCTGGGATTGTGGAACCAAGGTAGTCTGTGTGCTCCAGGCCGATGCGCGTGATCGCGGCAACTTCTGGCACGAGCACGTTTGTCGCATCGAGCCTGCCGCCCATGCCCACCTCTGCGACCACGATATCCGCCCTTTTCTCGCTGAAATACTTGAACGCCAGACCCGTCGTGAACTCAAAGAATGTGAGCTGCTTCTCCTTGCTTTCGGAAGCCATCTCCTCCATGGGTCCTCTGAGCTCATTCCCTAGACGAACTACATCTTCCGCAGAAATCTCTCTGCCATTGATCATGATTCGTTCCCGAAAATCCACAAGATGTGGGGATGTGTAGAGTCCGACCTTCATGCCGTGGGCCTTCAGGATCTCTGCGATGAATGCGCAGACCGATCCCTTTCCATTCGTGCCCGTCACATGAACAGACCTGAAATCCCGCTCAGGATTTCCGATTTTGGACAGGAACTCGCTGATGTTGTCCAGCCCAAGCTTGATTCCGAATCGCTCGAGGCCAAACATCCAGCTCGTGACCTCTGTGTAGTCCATGAACGGGTGGAGAGTGTTCTGATTCTTAAGGGCTTCTTTCTTCATCTGATGTGGTTCTCTCAAGCCAAGCCCTAAGGCTGAGTCCTTCGCTCTTGGCGAGCCTCTCCATCTCCCTCATCACTCCGGAACTGTATTGGGCCGCCTTTTTCGGTCTTGGGTGTGATTCCAGCCCGAGGAGCTTCGCTGCATCTCTGAGTATCAGCTTCCGGCCGGAGCTGCTAATCTTGTCGCTCAACGGTGTCTCTCTCGCGAAAGAGAGCATCTCACTGGACACGAAGGGATACCCGAGCCTCTTCCCAATGGATGCCGCCAATACGTCGAGCCTCTTCACCTCCTCTAGCATCTTCCTGAGGTCGTCTTCCATCATCCTGTTTGGGTCGTCGAGTGACGCATACTTTGCATATCCCGCAAAGAGCTCATCAGCGCCGTTCCCGATGAGGACCAAGGGCTCTTTGCTTCTCTCGATCACGAGCATGACGGGCACCGTGTACGCGATCTTGACAGGATCGTGCGACCCCAGGACGACTGATGCTCTCGCAACAGCCTTGGCGAGTTCGTCTCTGTCGATCGTCAAGGTAGTGATGTTCAGGTTCTCCCTTGCCGCGAAAACCTTCACGTTGCGAGCATCGTAGGAACCCGGCATCGCACCTGCATAGCACACGACCTTCGAGGACTCAGACGCAATCCTTGCTATGATCGAACTGTCAACTCCGCCTGAATAGGCTACTGCAACGGCCGCTTCGCCTCCAATGATCTCTTTGGTGGATTTTCTCAGGAGTTCCAAGAGCTTCTGGGAGTCCATGCCTTGGATGCACGAGCTGCTGATGCCAAATAACCATCGGCTCCGAATTCCTGTAGGCATTGGTGCTTGCCGACGTTCTGCAATCGTATTCTACGCGGGTCTTCATGGTTCGGGGAGAGAGCGGTACGCGACCATCTGGCCTATACGAAACTACTAGCAAAGGCTTAAGAAGCATAGAGGACATTTACCTGCAATCCCAGCCCGGAAGTGTCCGATGGAGGGCTCACCAATGGCTGAAGACGACTTGATGAAAGTCAAGGTTTGCTTTATAGGGGATGCGGGCGTTGGCAAGACGAGCCTGATCAAGAGATTCGTCCTGGACGTTTTCGACGACAGGTACATTGCGACCATTGGCACCAAGGTTACTAAGAAGATTGTCGACGTCGAGAGCGGCGACGGCCGGGCCAAGGTCATGATGCTCATTTGGGACATCATGGGACAGAAGGGGTTTAGGGAGCTGTTGAGAGAGGCGTACTTCTTCGGAGCCCATGGCGCAATTGCCGTGTGCGACCTCACCAACAAGGAGACCCTGGAGGAGCTCAGGTACTGGATAAAGGCGCTGACTGATGTCGCAGGCGACGTTCCAATCGTCTTCGCGGGGAACAAGGCCGACCTCGAGAACAATAGGGTGATCAAGGAGCAGGACCTGCTGGAGCTGGCCTCGAAGTATAAGTCCGAGGCATACCCCACCAGCGCCAAGACCGGCCAGAATGTGGAGAATATCTTCAAGACTCTCGCGCTGGCGATGTCCGAGAAGATGAAGGGTCAGTAGCTGGTCTGGGTCCATTCCCAACCTTGATAACGAGCGGAGAATGCTTATAAACCCAGCATAGGCTATGAAACTCCTAAGAGGCGGGGTAACTGGCCATGCGTCTAGGTAATCGTCTTATAGCGGCAAGCACCACACACGGTTGCGGATACATGCGGCTAGTCGCTCTCGGACTAATCTTGCTTCTCTGTTCATCTGCGTCGTTCCCGCTTCTTCAGGAAGCCGTGGAAGACGTCCGCGCGGAGTCCCTTGCTGAATGGACAAGGGTTTTTCATTTGCATGACGGAATCGTGTTGGAGGCGGGGGCGTACGACTGGGCGAACTCCTCTGGCCCGGCCAATCCCGCCAATTCCGACTACGACAGTGACGGGCTTCCCGGCATCACCATAAAGAGGAACGTTCCGGCAACTCCCCCTCCTCAGCGGTCACACCACTGGTACCTCTATCCTGCTGTGGGCTCGGATGTCGTCTTGGCGGGAGATCTGATAACCCACGTCTGGGCCAAGTCGAGAGACAATGAATCTGGCACATTGGTCAATGCGGCGTTCAGCGATATGTCTCCAGGCCAGTTCAGTGACCCAGCTAGTTGGAATCTGATCTCAAGCAACTCCTCACCCTTGAACGGGCCCGTGTATTCAGAATTTCAGATGGTGAACGTCACCGTCCCAATTCCTGGGGGATCCTACACGCTAGCCCAGGGCCACTTCCTCGTCCTCACCATCAATCGTGCGGATTCGATCAACGACTGGCTGCTGGTGTGGTACGACAGGACGGATTATGATTCCACCATCGAAGTGACTACCAGCACATTCATCTCGCTTGATTCTGCATGGACTCAGGACGTTGGCGGACTTGCGCGGGAAATATTCTCTGAAGAGGAACAAATCGTCGTGATGGCCAACGTATCGAATCCTTTCGGGGCCTATGATATCGTGTCAGCGGCGGTCTCAGTTCGCTATCAAAGCAATGGAACGATTGTGAGAGATGCGTTGCCGATGACACTCCTCGCGAACGACACAGCCGCTCCTCCGTATTGGAAGCTGTTTCGACACACCCTCGCAAACCTCCTTCCAGGCTTGTACGTCGTGAACACGACTGCGAATGACACCCAGGGGAGCCCCACGTGGCTCAACATCCCTCTTACCATCGTCACGGTAGATCACTTCGGGGTTTCGGCGCTGCCCTCGATCGTCGCTGGAGAGCCCTTCAACATGACCATAACTGCCCTCGATGCGTCCGATGAAATCATATCAAACTGGGTCGGCACTGTGCAGCTGGAAGCTTACAAACAGGATAGGATCACACCTGGTGATGGCGCGCTTTCGACCACGACTGTCACTTTTGTGCTAGGCGATTCCGGCCGAGTGAACGTCACAGGTCAGACATATGACCACGGCGAGGAGAGCATATGCGTGAGGGTGACCTCGGGGATGCACTTTGGCTGGAGTGATCTGATAAGAGTCTACAGTGGGCCCGTTGTGAGCATTTGGATATCCCCTCGTCCCGAGACTCTGACAGCAGGGTCATCCATCCTGCTCACCGCGACCGGCAATGACTCGCTCTCCAACGTGAACTACAGCTGGATGCCCTTGTGGACAATCGTCGAAGGTTCGGGCGATTTGATTGGTTCCGGGCTTTCTGTCACTTTCATCGGCAACACAACTGGTCTGGTGAATGTGACGTGCTCGAATCCTGCCACCGGTGCGGTCGACTTCCTTCTGATTCAGATAGTGCCGGGGACGCTCGTGAGAATTGAAATCTCGGCATCGTCTATACCGCTCGTGATACGCGAAGCCGAGAGCGAAGTTCTAACGGCAACAGGCTACGACGTTCATGATAACGTTGTGGGCCTGTCCGGCGCAACCTGGGACACGAACACATCGGGGACAGTCACCGGTTCTGGGCCTTCCGCGGTGTTCACGGCGGGGTTCGTGCCGGAGGTTGGCGTGGTCAACGTGCGTCTTGGTGGTGTTGTGGGCACGCTCGAGGTCATCGTGCTGAATAGCCTCTATGGTCCTTGGATCGTTCCGATACCAGCTCAGATTCGAAATGAGGACAGCGGATCCTGGGACCTGTCCCTGTCCGGCTATTGGCAGGACGTCAATGGTACTGCCTCTCTCGCCTGGTGGGTCGAAGATGTCAATGCATCGCTTTACTTCATATCGCACGATTCGCAGTCAAATGCCCTCATGCACTTCTACACTCAGCCTGACCAATATGGTGAGGACAACTTCACGCTGTGGGTCATCGATCCAGACGGTTTCCGCGCATTTCAGTCAATAACGGTCAGGATATTGCCTGTGAATGATAAACCCCAGTTCGTGAACAACCCCCCGACAACACTCTACGCGAAGTTCGATACGCCATATACTTTCGATTACTCCTACTATGTCACAGACATCGACAATGCCAAGACGGAGCTGACTCTCTCCTCGTCCATGCCGGAGAACGTTTACTTCGATGGCCTTATTGGAACCTTCATGTTCTCGCCCAGAATAGGCGAGTCGAGCTATTTCGAATTCGTGACGCTAACCCTCAGCGATTTCGTTGACAGCTCATCACTGGCGATCGTCGTGTACGTCACCGGCGACAGCCCGCCGTCCTTGAACGCGAGCCTGCCAGACGTGACAATTTACGAAGGCGTGGTAGACTATCTTGCGTTCGATCTCGACCTCTATTTCTTCGACCCGGACAGCGACTATCTGGTCTATTCGTCAGGGTTCAAGAACATCGTCGTGCGCATAAACGACACGACGCATGAGGTGTTCATGTCTGCTCCCTACGAATGGTCCGGCACGACCGAAGGGACTTTCACTGCGACAGATCCGATCGGCGCGCTCAAGGTTGACACTGTCGTCGTCACAGTAATCGCCGTGAATGATCCTCCTTCAATTGACTACATACCGACGATTCATGTGAGGTACAATTTGACGCATTACGTGTACCTCAGCTCATATGTATTCGATCCCGACAACTCCCTTGATTCACTGACCTACAACTTGAGCGACTCCCATGTCAAGCACACGTACAGCCTGTATAGTGCGCATAGGCTCGAACTGCTGTTCCCGGGCAATCTCACAGGCCCTATATACACTGAGCCATACTTGGTGAGCGTTAGAATGAACGTGAGCGACCCTCAAGGACTTTACGCGATTCGGGACTTCGAGGTTCTCGTCACAGACAACGCTCCCCCCGTGGTCGTCACGCCCAATCCGGACCAGCTCTACTATTCGTTTCCTGAGGACAGCTATCTGAACAACACGCTGCGCCTGACCGACCTGTTCTTCGATCCTGATGACGCCCAGCTTTTCTTCTTCATCTCCGGGTGGACCAACGTCCATCCAATCCTCTACTCTAGCGGGGTCGTGAACCTGACTGCTGCTACAAAC
>CAYOXJ010000080.1:0-6319 GCA_964407905.1 uncultured Thermoplasmata archaeon | reverse complement strand
AGCATGCAGACAATCGACACGGGCACGAGCCTAATCGAGAAATCCACGAAGGATATCCCAGCCTTCGTTGCGATGAATGCGTTCTGGGGATTTCCGACCACGGTTGCGACACTTCCGATGTTCGCAGCGATCGCCTCCGCAACCAGGAATGGCACTGGGTTAGTCTTCAGCAGCCGACAGGTCCTGATGATGATTGGCGTGAATAGCAGCACGATTGTATCATTCAGCACGAGTGCCGACAGAGCTCCTGTCACGGCCATCGTGAGCACGAGAAACATGAACTGGTTCCTCGAGTACCTGATCATCCTGAGCGAGACCCACTCGAAGAACCCGCACAGTTCAAGGCCAGCAACGAGGATCATCATTCCCACAAGCAGGATCAGGATGTCCATGTTGATTGCGTCGATCGCAGCCCTTGGTTCGACCACTCCGAGAAAGATCATGAGCGCTGCGCCTACGAGCGCAGCAGCGGGCCTGTCAACCTTGACCTTTGGGAAGCGCCTAATCGAGATGAGGGCGTATGTGACAAGAAATATCGCGAGGGCAATGAGAAGCGTTCCCATCTGCTGTGGGAAATCCCCCGCGTGGATATGAACCTGAGCATACTCCCAAAAGGATTAAGAAAGAGCTCCCCCTTCTTGCGGACGATGATTCAGCGGCCACGAGGAACACGTGATTTCGGACCCGTGGAAATGGCCAAGCGGAGAAAGATAGAGCAGGCCATGCGCGATGTCTGCGCCAGGTTCGGGTTCGGCGAGGTCGTCACGCCGACCTTCGAGCACTCCGAGCTGTTCACGCTCAGGTCAGGGCAGGCCATAGTCGACGAGATGTATGTTTTCAAGGACAAGGGCGACAGGGAGATGGCGCTTCGTCCAGAGATCACCGCATCCGTGATTCGGTTCTACGTCAACGAACTCTCGATGACGCCCAAACCACTCAAGCTGTATTACGTCGGCAACTGCTTCAGATACGAGAACCCCCAGAGCGGAAGATATCGCGAGTTCTTCCAGCTGGGTGCGGAGCTGATCGGCACGAAGACCCCGGAGACCGATGCTGAGGTCATCGCATTGGCAATCAACTGCATCCGTGCTGCCGGGCTCGAGGACATCGTGGTGCGAATCGGCCACATCGGCGTGATCAAGTCTCTCGTGCAGAAAGAGATCGAGGATCCGAAGGCCGCGGCCGATGTGCTCAGAATGCTGGACAAGGAGGATTTGGACGCGATGGGTGACCTGTTCGATGCGAAGGCTCTTCCTAGGAGTCTGTTCGACAAGATCGCTGCAATCGCGGACATCAAGGGCAGTGTGGAAGAGCTGAACAACCTGGAGGAATCCGAGGCAACGCAACACCTCAAAGAACTGTTCTCAGTTCTCAAGCTGTATGGCATAGATGACTGCCAGGTCGATCTCGGCATTGTTCGTGGCCTCGATTACTATACAGGCATGGTCTTCGAAATCGACGCTCCAAGGTTAGCAGCGTAGAAGCAGATACTCGGCGGTGGCTCGTACACGCTGTCGGAACTTTTCGGCGGAGAGCCCGTGTTCAGCACGGGCTTTGCGATTGGGATAGACAGGGTGGTCCTTGCTGCCGAGGCGGAGAGGCCCGTGGCGATCCCTACTCAACTGGATGCGTATGTGATTCCTGCAAAGGACGACATGAGGAAATACGCCTTTGGAATCGTTTCAAGACTCCGATCGCAGGGTATGCGAGCAGATGTGGACCTCATGCGCAGGACGCTCAGCAAGAACCTCAAGTACGCTTCATCGGCTGGAGCTCGATTCGCGGTCATCGTGGGCAAAGAAGAGATGGCAAAGCGCTCTGTCACGCTCAGAGACATGACGACTGGGAAGCAGCAGGTTGTGCTCGCCGATGAGATCGGTAGCACTATCAAGAAGGCGATCACCTAAGTGTGATATCGGCTCTCAATCTCTCACTGTCGAAAGGCAGCTGTAGGCCGGTATCAGAAACGAAACTTGAAGCCCTATCCGAAGCCATCCGCCTCGGATGGGTTGAGGTTTGACTCGCAAGCCTACGGGTAGAAGCCTCTGGTCAGAGTCGCGTCAGCAACCCTCTTGACGGCGAGCAGATATGCGGCCTCGCGCATGTTGCACTTGTACTTCTCGTGCATATCCCAGACTTCGTGGAAGGCCTTCGTTATGATCCTGTCAAGCCTCTCGTTGACCTCCTGCTCTGTCCAGAAGAAGTTCTGCAGGTCCTGTACCCACTCGAAATAGCTGACCGTCACGCCGCCGGCGTTCGCAAGGATGTCCGGAAGCACGAGGATCTTGTTCTTCCACATGATCTCGTCCGCCTCGATGGTCGTGGGTCCGTTGGCACCCTCGCCAACTACCTTGGCCTTGACCTTGTTGGCATTCTCTTTCGTGAGGACGTTCTCCAATGCGCATGGCAGCAAGACGTCGACGTTGAGTTCCAAGAGCTGCTCGTTTGTCACCTGCTTCGTGCCCTGGTAGCCTATGACGCTTCCCGTCTTCTGCTTGTGAGCCCAGACGGCGTCGTAGTCCAAGGGCTTCTCGCTCACGATGCCGCCCTTGGAGTCGCTGACGGCTACGATCTTCGAGCCCATCTCGTGCTGGAATAGCTTGTGGGCGAAAGCTCCGACGTTTCCATAACCCTGAATCGCGACGGTCGCGCCCTTCAGGTTGAGCCCGATTTTCTTCGCCGCCTCCCTCACAGTGAACATCAGGCCTCTTGAGGTGGCCTCAGGTCTCCCAAGGGACCCACCTATGTTCAGCGGCTTTCCCGTGATGACTCCTGGGCACGGGTATCCAAAAGTCATGGAGTAAGTGTCCATGATCCAGGCCATCTCACGGCCGCTCGTGTTCACATCCGGCGCGGGGATATCTTTCTCCGGGCCGATGATGATCGATATCTCAGATGCATACCTGCGCGTCATCCTCTCGATCTCGCCCACAGACATCTTCTTCGGGTCACAGATGACCCCTCCTTTGGCTCCGCCGTACGGAATTCCCACGACTGCGGTCTTCCAAGTCATCCACGCGGAAAGGGCCTTGACCTCGTCTATGTCCACCTGTGGGTGGTACCTGATTCCGCCCTTGTAGGGGCCGCGCGCCTCATTGTGCTGGACCCTGTATCCAGTGAAGATCTTGACACATCCATCGTCCATCCTTACTGGGAAGTTGACCGTCAGCTCCCTCTTCGGGTTCTTCAGTACCTCAACAAGGCCAGGGTCAAGCCCCAGCTTCTTGCCGACGACGTCGACCTGCCTCTTCATGTTCTCGAACGGATTCACCTTGTCCTTCGACATGTTCACACCATTGGCCTGTGCATCACCGAGCGTTCAAACCTGCGCGCCGGGTGACTGTAGGAGCGCATGCCAAGACCGAATTTAAACGTTCCCTTTCAACAAGGGTTTCTTCCCGCAAAGATTGCGATATCGCAGTGGAGAGCTTAACAAGATGTTCGAATAGTTGGCTGAAGCGTTGGAAAGCTTGTCTAATTCACAGTGTTGGGTTGAAAATGCGTTCCTTCGCTACGTCTCTTTCCGACAGGGCAATCCGAAAAGCGGCTGCGAATACGAGATAACAGCGCTAATGTTCAGGGCAGGTTGAAACCAATCAGTATCGACGCGAGCTTCGGATCATCATCGAGGTCATAGCATTTCTTGATGTAGAAATCCCCCGTCGCAGACGGACTTGAAGAGCAGACCCCAGATACGCCGTTTATCTGCTCGACCTCCTTGAAGGGCACCGGCGGAAGCACGAACTTCGCGCCCTTGCCCTTCCCCTTTTCGTAGAACACCACGAAGTCCTTCCCGAGCATGAATGTCCTCGAGCTCCCTCGCTCGGGAGATCTCTCCCCAGGCAGGAGCTCCCGCCCGATCTCTGTCCCCTCATCGTCAACGAGCACGACCGTTGGCATAGGCGGCGGTCTGAAATGTTTGTCCTTGATGATGCATGCTACATGTTCGCGCTTCAGACACTCATCTAGGCCATCATTCCTCACCGTCAGCGGACCAAACGCAGGATAGCTTCTCTCGATGCGCGCGAGCTCTTGCATCACTTGTCTTGTGAGGTAGAATGCTTTCCTCACGCCCACGAGTCCCGACAGCATGCTGAGTATCTCGTCGAGCTTCCTGCTGACCTCGTTTGTCTCGCTCATAAGACGACCTCATGACTGCCTGACTCATCTAGGCTGCAAGGGCTCCTGGTGCATCACCGAATGGAGGACATGTGTCACGAACAGATCCTCAGGAACTGCTCCGCCGATCTCCGACCTCTCGTTGATGATGATCTTGGGCACGCCCAACACGCCGTACTTCTGCACGAGCGGGACGAACTCGTTGGCCTCGACCATGTCTGACCAGATCATGTCGCTCTCGATTGCGACCCTGTGTGCCAGCCTTACGGCCGCTGGGCAGAACGGGCATGTTGGCGTGACGAAGACCTGAATGTGCACGGACTGGTCGAGGTTCCTCAGCAGCTCCCTGGACTTCGGGCTCAGACCGCTGTCCCCCTTGGAAACGTCGAGTATGGCCCCGACGAGCGAAGTGAACTCGTAGCCGGAAGGTATTCCGTAGAACCTTATTCCATAGTCCTTCGCGCCGATGACCGCCATCGCTGGGATCTTGTCGATTCTGAGTTCCTTCGCCTTCATCTGGTCCCTGACGAAGTCGTATACTTCGACCTTGACCTTCGGCGAGATCTCTGCTAGCTCAGCAGCCACCTGGACGGTCTCCCTGCAGAAGGCGCACGGAATCTCCTGGGAGAAGACCACGAGCCTTACGTCGTTCACTAGCTTCGTTCCGAACTCCTTCGTGAGGAAGTCCCTGTCCTTCTGCGACAACAGCGCCATCTCATGCACCTCGTGTTCGCCTCAGCTCCTCTCGATCTCTACCTCCACCTTGATCCCCTGCTTAACGCTTGCGGTCACGATGCAGAAGTCCTCGAACATGCCCAAGCAGCGCTCTAGTTTTTCTTGGTCAACTGAATGCAAATCTGGCTTCATCATGACCCTAATTCCACTAACGCGCCACCTGCCTCTTTCGTTCCTCGCAAGGGTCGTCTCTATATCGGTCGAGAGCCCCTTCGCCTTCGCTCTCGACTTCTCGAGACAGAAGAGGAGGCTGCTGCTCAGGCAGTGCCCGACCGCGGACGAGAGCATCATCGCGGCGCTCGGCCCCTTCGAGCTTCCGACGGGGGCAGGCTCGTCCATGGTCAACTTCGCGTTCTTCAGCTCATCGAAGCTGATGTCGAACTTGTAGCCCCCCACATGCTTCAGATGAGCGTGGATCTTCTCATTCAAGCGATTCAACTCCTGCGGCCCTTCCTAATCGCAGCGCCAGTCTATAAGTTTTCGACGTTGGCAAGCACGATCCCAGATGGCCCGCCGATTGCGCTGCACGTAGTTAACTAAAAATACGGCGCTGCAGGATGCTTTCTGGCACTAAGCTTCTCGGAGATGCTGCAGATGAGAACCAGGACCGAGCACGACTCACTAGGCGAGCGAGATGTGCCGTTCGACGCTTACTACGGGATTCAGACGCTCAGGGCCACCGAGAACTTCCCGGTCAGCGGGATCACGGCGAGGCCGGAGTTCATCAACGCGTATGCAATGGTCAAGAAGGCCGCCGCGCTCGCCAACTTGGATGTTGGTTGGCTGCCACGACACATCGCGGAGGCGGTCGTTTCCGCATGCGATGAGATACTCGCTGGCAAGCTCCACGATCAGTTCGTTGTTGACGACTTCCAGGCCGGTGCGGGCACTTCTTTCAACATGAACATGAACGAGGTCATCGCCAACCGTGCCCTCGAGCTGATCGGGAGGCAGAAGGGCGATTACGCGGTCATTCATCCGAACGATCATGTCAACATGGCCCAGTCGACTAACGACACATATCCCACCGCCATGAGGCTGTGCATCCTGATCATCGCCCAACAGCTTCTGGACAACCTCGAGATGCTGAGAAGGGCCCTGGCAAAGAAGGGCATGGAGTTCGAGCGAGTCCTCAAGTCCGGCAGGACTCACTTGATGGACGCTTTGCCCGTGACGCTGGGCCAGGAGTTCACGGCCTACTCGGTCGCGATCAAGAAGGCGAGAGATCAGCTCAAGGAGAAGCTCAAGCTGCTCGAGGAGGTGCCACTGGGTGCGACGGCCGTGGGCACCGGCGCGAACGCTCATCCAGACTACCACAGACAGGTCGTGAGGCATCTGAGGGAGATCACCAACCTCAACCTCATCGAGGCGGAAGATCCTCGCGAGGCCCTTCAGAGCAGGCTCGACTTCGCAACTGTGTCCGGCGGCATGAAGGCGCTTGCGCTCGAGCTGATCAGAATCTCCA
>CAYOXJ010000079.1:0-6385 GCA_964407905.1 uncultured Thermoplasmata archaeon | reverse complement strand
ACCTACCGGCAAGAGTATGTCTACAACTACTTCGGCTGGAAGAAGCCAGTGTACATCCACTACGGCCGGGTGTCCATCGGGGACTTCCAGCTGTCCACCTCCAAGATGGCCCGAGGGATCAAAGACGGCACGTTCAGCGGATGGGACGATCCTCAGCTCGCTACTCTGAAAGCGCTCAGGAGGCGAGGCATCAGGCCGGAGGCGCTGAGAAGATACTGGGTCGAGACGGGCATGAAGGAGGTCGACATCAAGTTCTCGTGGAAGACTCTATATTCCTTCAACCGGGAGCTGATAGATGATGAGGCCGACCGGTACTTCTTTGTGCACTCCGCCGTGAAGCTGCCGATTCTTGACGCTCCTCCGGATCTCACTGCGAGAGCGCCCATTCATCCGGACCACCCTGAGCGCGGGGTCAGAGAACTGAAAGTGGGGCCTGAATCGGTGGTCCTCGTCTGTTCCGAGGACCTCGCGACTCCTGCAAAGAAGATACGCCTCAAAGACCTCTGCAACATAGATATCATGGATGGCGGCGGCAGATACGCCGGCAATGACCTCTCCGTGCTGAAGGAGGGCGTTCCCATAATTCATTGGGTTCCTACGGATTCCCCGAAGGCAGAGGTCCTGCTGACCGACGGCAAGGTCTTGGGCGGAAGAGCTGAGACGGGCATGAAGAACGCGGAGGGAAAGGTCGTTCAGCTCGAGAGGTTCGCCTTCGTCAAAGTGGAAGAGGTCGAGCCGACCATCAGATGCGTTATCACCCACGGATGATCGTCACACGTCCCAGAATGGTACGATGTCACAGGCGAGACAGGTGTGACACATGGTCCTGAACCTCAGAGGTGTGAGCCCGTGTGACCTCAGGATTGTCTTCTGCTCTTTTGCTAGGCTGAGCATGCGGGTCGCCGTCACGGTTGGCAGCGGCCCCAGTTCTCTCTCCAGCTCAGCCATGTTATACTCGTTTCTTCTCAGGGCTCTGAGCGTGGCGACTGCGCCCATGTTCGCCAGAACCCTGGTGCCTTCGAGGACGCTCTCGTCGCTCTCCCCGAGGCCGAAAATGATGTTGGAACATACCCTGTTCTTTCCGAAGGCCTCACCCGCGTGATTGACAGCATGGAGGATCAGGTCGTAGTCGCGATCCGGACAAACCGTTTCGAATATGTCCCGGTCAAAGGATTCGATGTTGAGCTTGATCTCGTCAGCACCAGCCTCCTTGAGTAAGTCGATTTCGTCCGGTCTTGTCGCATATGGCTCGACGCCTATCGGGGTCTTCGGCAGGAGCTCTCTCACTCGCTTGACGAGGTTCGCCATCCTCTTGACCGTCAGTGCGGGAGACTGCGCGACCGCGCTCGTGAAGGCCACAGACTCGAAGTCTTTGTCCTTCGAGGCCCGTAGGATCATTTCTATGATCTTGTCATCCGTGAGATTCTTCGTGACGTTCGCGGCCAATCTTGGAGAGGTGCAGAACTTGCAGTCGAACACGCAGGCATGGTCGATGTTCACGAATGCCTGGTGGGGCGCGTGTAAAAGTGTCGGCAGGAGCTCGACGTTCTCTATGAACAGCATGCCGTCGCGCGCGATGTTCAGCCTATCCCCTTCCTGAACGAGCTCGAAATCACCAGCTTCCCTCGATATCGGCTTCTTGGCGCGTGTGTTGCCGAAGGAAAACACAACGCTAGCATGGCCCGCACCAGGGCCTGCAGTTGACATGCTCGGGAGAAATGGCAGCCTGAAATTCGATGGCAGCTTCACTGGTCCACCTGCCAGGAACTCGGCCTTCTTTCGAGCGATCTCCGGCTTCACTTTCGCTTCCATACGGTACCATCTTTTGTATCCTGTATCTCGATACCTTGGTCTGCGAGTTCCTTCCTGATTCGATCGGCTTCCACGAAGTCCTTTGACTTTCGAGCCTCGTTCCTGGCGCGAATCATCTCATCGATCTTCGCCTCGTCCGGGCCTTTGCCCTTCTCCTCCGCGGTGAGCACGTCGAAGATGTCGTTGAAGTCGTCGAAGACTCTGAGGATGCTCTTGACGCCTTTCCGGCTCAGCCTCTTCTCGCCCAAGAGCTTGTTCGCCTCTCTGGCCAAGTCGTACATAACGGCAATGGCCTCGCGCGTGCTGAAGTCGTCGTCCATTCGCGCCTCTAACTCCTTCCATGTCTTCTCGCAAAGCGCGCTTGCATCTTCGCTACCAGATGCTACGTTCACAGCGGCCCGAACTGAGTCGTAACTGTTCTGTAGCCTCTCGAGAGCCTTTCCCGATTCCTCGAGCGATTTCTCGTCGTACTCGAGCGGCTGTCTGTAGCTCGCGTTCAAGACGTAAAACCTCACGACCTCTGGTGGGAATCTCTTCAGGATATCCCTGATCAGAAAGAAGTTCTTCAGCGACTTCGACATCTTCTCCTGGTCAAGCGTGAGCAGTCCATTATGCATCCAGTACTTCACAAAGGGCGCATCATTGTACGCCTCCGACTGAAGTATCTCGTTCTCGTGGTGCGGAAATATTAGTTCCGTTCCGCCGCCATGTATGTCAACGGTCTTGCCAATGTGCTTCAAGCACATCGCGGAGCACTCGATGTGCCAGCCAGGCCTGCCCTTCCCCCACGGGCTGTCCCATGAGATCTCTCCCGGCTTGGCCGCCTTCCAGAGGGCGAAATCCATGGGGTCGCGCTTGTCCTCTCCGGGTTCGATCCTAGCGCCCGCGACCAACTGGTCCAGGTTCTGCCCGGACAGCTTCCCGTACTCCTTCGCCTTTCTCACGCTGAAGTAAACCGACGCCTGCGACTCGTAGGCGTATCCCTTCTCGACAAGGCCCTCGATCATAGCGATTATGTCAGGCATGGTCTCGCTCGCCTTGGGGTAGACGTCGGCTTCCCTGATCTTGAGCCTAGTCGTGTCCTTGAAGTACTCGTCAATCATGGACTGTGAGAGCCTGAGCGGATCCATGCCCAGTTCATTCGCTCTGGCGATTATCTTGTCATCAACATCTGTGAAGTTCGTCACGTGTTTGACCTCGTATCCGCTGCGCCTCAGATATCTCACGATGACGTCGAAGTTGATGACAGATTTCGCATGTCCGAGGTGGCACATGTCGTAGACCGTGATCCCGCAGACGTAGATGCCCACCTTGCCCTTGTTGACAGGCTCCAGAGTCTCTTTCTTTCTCGACTGTGTGTTGTACAAAACGATGGCCATTGGCTGTCACAACTCGAATATTCGGGGAGCACTTAATGCTTCTCCTCGACTGGACAGGCGAGCTCCGGGGCTTTAGAAGTTGGTGGCATCGGCATCGGTATCCTCTTGTGTTCGATTCCCAGCTTCTTCTCGATCTGCTCCATCCTGTACTCCATCTCCGAGAGGCTGTGGCACAAGTCAATGAACGCATTGACGACAGGGTCCGGGAGCTCTTCGTGATGCAGATCGATCTTGGTCAGTCCTTCCCGTTGGACGATCTTCGCGGGGACTCCGACGACGGTAGTATTGGGCGGCACGGACTTCACCACTACAGAGCCCGCACCAACGCGGACATTCTCTCCAATCGTTACTGGCCCGAGGATAGTTGCGCCAGCCCCGATGACCACGTTGTTCCCGATTGTTGGATGGCGCTTCTTCTTCTCCGTGCTCACGCCGCCGAGGGTCACCCCCTGGTAGATTGACACGTTGTCTCCGATTTCTGACGTTTCGCCTATCACGACGCCTGTCGCGTGATCGATGAAGAAGTTCTTGCCGATTCTCGCGCCTGGGTGGATATCGGCGCCCGTCAACCAGCGGGAGACGTAGTTGATCGCTCTGGCGGTCTTGTATCGCTTTTTCTCATAGAGCCTGTGGGCAATCCTGTGGAACTTCAGCGCGTGCAGGCCTTGGCTGAACAGCAACGCTTCCGCTCGGCTCTTTGGCGCTGGGTCCCGCTCAAGGACCACTTCCACATCATCCTTTTCCTCATTGGCCATTACGAAGTCTCCGCAAACAGGTCAGTGCTCAAATATCTTTCTCCAGTGTCTGGCAGCACGACCACGACGGTCTTTCCGGCGCCCAGCTCCTGGGCTACTCTGAGCGCTGCGAACCCCGCTGCGCCGGACGAGATCCCAACGAGCAATCCCTCGAGCCTGGCAAGCTTTCTCGTTGTCTCGATGGCGTCCTTGGTGGCCACCTTGATAATCGTGTCGTATATCTTCGTATCAAGCACATCGGGCACAAACCCTGCTCCAATTCCTTGGATCTTGTGAGGGCCTGGCTTGCCGCCGGAGAGCACGGGCGAATCCTCGGGCTCGACGGCCACAATTCTCACCTGCGGGTACTTCCGCTTGAGCACCTGCCCGACGCCCGTTATCGTTCCCCCAGTGCCAACCCCTGAGACGAACGCATCTATCCTCTCGACGGCTTTCAGAATCTCCTTTGCAGTGGCCTTTCGGTGCACCCAGGGATTGGCCTTGTTCTTGAACTGCTGGGGCATGAACGAGTTGGGTGTTGAAGCTGCCAGCTCCTCGGCCTTCTTGACAGCACCCTTCATCCCTTCAGGCCCTGGCGTGAGCACGAGCTGAGCTCCGAATGCTGAGAGGAGCTTCCTCCTCTCGAGGGTCATTGTCTCGGGCATTGTCAGTATGAGCTTGTATCCCTTGACAGCACAGACCATCGCGAGGCCGATGCCCGTGTTTCCTGAGGTTGGCTCGATAATAGTCGAGTCTGCTTTCACAAGTCCCTTCCTCTCAGCGGCCTCGATCATGCTCTTCGCTATCCTGTCCTTCACCGAGGACATCGGGTTGAAGGACTCAAGCTTCGCATAGACTGTCGCAGAGCCTTCAGGGACTATCCTGTTCAGCCTGACCATGGGCGTGTTGCCCACGGTCTCAAGTATGTTGTTCAGCGCTCTTGGTCTTGCCATCAATAACCCTCCTTTGACGGGCAATAAAACAGCGTTATATATGTTGGTTTTGCCGCGTCTTTTGTACGCAGAACTGAGTGAGCCAGCGTCGGACGGGACAAGCCAGGTCCTGGCCCACCGTCCGCCTAGCTCTGCTTACAGATTTCGCATCCGACCAGGTTCGAGGCGATCCTGTGCATTCGGCAGAACTCCTCGTCCGAGCGTATGTCCTTGCAGGCCTCGCAGAGGACACCGTACCATTCGTACCTGTCCTCGCCGCTGACGATTCGCTTAGCAATGTCATCTGCGTAGGTCTTGATCTTCGGGAAGCTGTCGGTGATCTTCGTGCCCGCAGCCCTCGAGGAGCTGAGATATTGGCTCACCGAAGCCTGGGTTATGCCGAGTTTTTTTGCGATGTCCGATTGCTTCATCTTGTACTTCTTGGAGAGCTCTTTCACAACCGACGCCCTGAGCGCCGGAAGGATCTTCCCGACAACTAGTTCGCACGGGGTCTTCATCGTATCAGCCGCGATGCGGTGTTGACCAAGGCCAGCGGTTTGGTAACACCGTTATGGTGGGGTAGCCTTAGGACTGCTATAAAGCTTTCATCCAAAAAAGTCGAGCAGGGCCGGGGACGAGGATCGAACTCGTGTCTGCGGATCTGCAGTCCGCCACATGGCCGCTCTGTCACCCCGGCATGAGCGCCATTCAATGACGGACTCTCTATTTATTGTTTTAGCATTCTGGAATAGGGTCCAGTTTGGTGCGTGCTGCAGGAACATCATAAATACTTGCCAGCCGATTGCAATACGATGAAATTCTCCGCGGTCAGTCCGTACAACATCTCGTCCCCTCTGAAGTTGCCCGAGAAAATAGTGATCTATGACAGCACATTGAGGGATGGGGAGCAGATGCCCGGGGTGCACTTCACTCCCGAGCAGAAGATGGCTATCGCGATGAAGTTGGATGAGATCGGGGTGCCGCAGATCGAGGCTGGGTTCCCCGCGGTCTCGGACCTGGAGAAGGAATCGGTCAAGGCGATTGCTGACTTGGGGCTCGAAGCGGACATTCTGTGTCTCGCGCGGACCACCCAGGGCGATATCGATGCTGCTGCGGACTGCGACGTGGACATGGTTCTTCTGTTCGTCGCGACGAGCGAGCTGCATTTGCGCTATAAGCTGAAGATGACGAGAGATGAGGTCCTGAAGCGCGCAGTGAATTCCATGGACTACGCTCATGCGCGTGGGCTCAAGGCGAGCCTGAGCACCGAGGACAGCACTCGCTCTGATCTCGGATTCTTGATGGATGTCTACCATGCGTGCGAGAGGGCGCGCGCGGCGAGGCTAGGTATCACTGACACGCTCGGCTGTGCGAGCCCCGAGGCGATAGGATATTTGATACGGAAGATCAGAGAGGGGACGAGGACACCGCTCTCGGCCCATCTCCACGATGATTTCGGATTGGCTGTCGCGAACTCGGTCGCGGCGCTGTCTAGTGGGGCAGAAGCTGTCGCCACCACTGTCGGGGG
>CAYOXJ010000078.1:0-6426 GCA_964407905.1 uncultured Thermoplasmata archaeon | reverse complement strand
CCTCTCAGCATCTCACCGCATCTGCACCCTTTTGCCTCAGAGAACTCGCGCTCGTGGATAGGCCTGAGAACGTCCTCGAACTTCTTGCGAGCATCGTGAGCATCTAGCTTCTTCCTGATGGTCAGTCCGCTGCTCCTTATCATTGAGAAGCCTCTCCACGGCACATCAGAGGCTTCGAAGGCCTCCTTCATTGTCCTCAAGGCCGTCGGGTTCCCTTCTGGATGGACCACACGCGTGTACTCGTTTTCGACCTCGGCCCTTCCCTGCTTCAGCTGCAGCGCGATCATGTACACGCCCATCATAAGATCTAGGGGCTCGAAGCCCGCGACTACCTGGGGCATGTGGAATTTCTTCGAGAGGAACTCGTACGGTCTTGTGCCAATGATTGTGCTCACGTGCCCTGGCTGAATCATTCCGTCCAATCGTATCTCGCCCATGCTCGAGATGGCTTCCAGCGCCGGTGGCACTGTCCGGTGGCAGCTGAGCACTGAGAAATTGGCAGGCGGATCGGACAGGAGCGCGGACGCAGTTGTCGGGGCTGTCGTCTCGAATCCGATTCCCATGAACACAACCTCTTTTCCGGATTTTCTCGCGAGCGAGACAGCGTCGTCAACCCCAAACACAATTCTAACATCTGCGCCCTCCGCCCTCGCCTCGTTCAGACTTCCTGTCTCACCGGGGACCTTCATCACGTCTCCGAACGCTGCGATCGTCAGGCCGGCTCTGGCCAATGCGAGTGTCTCTTCGATTTCCACTGGCGGCGTCACGCAGACTGGACATCCGGGCCCTTGTCTGATGTCAATCCCGACGCGCTTGAACTCACCGTCCAGGCCGAATCTGATGAGTGTATCCTGGTGAGTGCCACAAACGTGCATGAGTGTGAGCTTGAGTTCCATGGCTTCGAGCTTGTCGAGGATCTTGCGCGACATCTCCTTATCCCTGAGCCTAAACATCCGGGACCACCATCCTGATGTTCCTCACGACACACTCCCTCCCCTCCACGATCTTCGCTGCATTATGGCACTTCGGACATTCTAGAATCGGCACCATCCTGTGCGGCGAGTCCTCATCGACTTTGACCGCACCCTGGTAGCCGCAGGAGCATCTAACCTTGCCCTTCAGATGCCTTATGTTGAGATTTGACCCCTGGAGGATAGTCCCTCTGGAGAGGACCTCGTATGCGAACCTCATCTGCTCCTCGCCCAACAACGTGAAGTCGCCAATCTCAAGATCGACCTCCTCCACCTTCCGGGCATCCTTCTTCTTGGCCTCTGCCAGGATGCTGTCGACTATCTGGCTCATCACCGAGAACTCGTGCATCCTTCACGCCTCAGAATTCTCCAGTTCCAGCATCTCGCGAAACAGATCGAGAGTCTTCTCTGCCTCTTCCCTGTCCAAGACCTGAATCGCATATCCCGCGTGCACGATCACGTAGTCGCCGACCTTGGCGTCAACGAGGGAGATGTTCGCGGTCCTGTTTACGCCCCCGTAGTCGACCGTTGCCATGTGGCGTTCGATCGATTTCACTTCTGCTGGAACGGCTAGGCACATCGGGGTCTCAGTATGTGCGGGTCATTCATAAAGATTCACCCGATAAGCGACCCAACGATCGCATTCTGGCCGGTCGAAATGCCGCCGTCGCCGTTCGAGACGCGCTCGTGCCCGATGAACTCCAGACTTCTGCGCTCAACGGTTTCCTTGACCCAGGCGGTGATTGGCCCGCTGTAGGAGACGCCGCCGCTGAAACCCACTTGCCTGACCCCTTCTCTCTCCGCATGGTCGCAAGCCTTCTCCGCGATTGCACAGACCAGGGTTCTCACAAACGAGGTCGCGGCATCCGCTCTATCGGAATCGTTCTCTATTCTCATCTCCAGGAGTCTGTCGAACATCGGGAGGGTTCTTGCTACATCGAGCTCGCCCTTTCTCGCGAACTCTGGCTCGAATTCGAACTCGGATTTCCCGGCTTCGAGCCATTTCTCCAGCTTGATTGCGGGCTCTCCCTCATAGGTCCTCTTGCAGCAGATTCCGAGGATGCAGGAGACGCTGTCCAGCACCCGTCCCATGCTGGAGGCAAGGATGCTCCTGTCGATCATCTTGGAATACAGTTCCGCTTCGTCCTCGCTGACCAGAGTTGGCTCTCTCCTGAGCTTCAGCTGGATTGCGGTCACCACCCGTTTGGGATCGATCACGGCCCGGTCGCCTCCGAGGAGCGGGATGCCCTCGAGCGTTCCGAGGTGCTTGTACTCGTGGAAATCCGCCAGCAGAGTTTCTCCTCCCCAGGATGTGCCGTCATCTCCGTATCCGGTCCCGTCCCAGGTCAGGCAAACAAAGGGCCCAGCCACTTTCCTATCTATCTTCAGCGAGGCCGCGTGCGCATGGTAGTGCTGCGTCTCTATCATCCCGCACCCGTATTCCTTCGCGAGCCTGCGAGCGACGATGCGTGTCGAGTACTTCGGGTGTTTGTCGAGGCCGATCGCATCAACCTGCTTCGTGCCGAGGAGTCTCTCTAGGTGGTGTATCGCTTCCCCGAGATACTGAAGCGTAGGATACTGCTGCGACTCGCCGACGTACTGAGTGAGGAATATCTCTCCGTTCCTCGAGACGGATCCAGTGACATCCCATTGCGCTCCCACTCCGATCACCGTGCGCCTGTGGTTTGCCTCGATCGGAATGGGCACGAATCCTCTGGACTTTCTCGTGAGGTTCGTTCTTCCCGAGTTGATCTTCGCCACGGAGTCGTCACATCTGTGGATGATTCGCCTGTCATGCATCAGGTAGTAGTCCAGACCGAGTTCGAAGGCCTTCTCGTTCTCGATGCACATCGGCTCGCCTGGCGGATTGGCAGAAGTCATGATCGCAGCATCTGCAGCTAGGTGGTGGAACATCAGCATGTGGGCTCCTGAATAGGGGAGCATGACACCGAGATTCCCGAGGCCGGGCGAGACCTTCTCGAGCGCGCTCATAGCATCCTCTCGCTTGTGGAGCAGCACAATCGGTCTCTGGGGCGATGTTAGGAGCTTCTCCTCGGCCTCTGAGATGATTGAGTATTTCCTCGCGGTCTCGAGATCTCTCATCATCACAGCGTACGGCTTGTCTCCTCGCCTGTAGATCTTCCTCAGCCTGGAAGCGTTGGAAAATGTGCAGATGATGTGCATCCCGCCCCATCCCTTGAGCAGGCCGACGTATCCCCCGTCTATCTTCTCTGCGAATGCCTTGAAGGCGTCGCCTTTGATGGTCCTTCTCTGCTTGTCGTACAGAGTGTACTTAGGACCGCAGGCGGAGCAAGAGATTGTCTGGGCGTGAAACCTCCTGTTATCCGGCGACGAGTACTCGTGTGTACACGACTGGCACATCGGGAAGTCCACCATGCTCGTCCTGACACGGTCAAACGGAAGGTCGGCGATGACCGTGAACCTGGCACCGCACTCAGTGCAGTTCGTGAAGGGGAAGAGATGTCTCTTGTTCGATTGATCGTTGAAATCCTCGGCGCATTTCTCACAGATCGCGGTATCCGTCGGGATCAATGAGACTCTTCTGCCGTCATGGCTCTCTGAGATCGAGAAGTCCTCGAGTTTCTCATCGACTTCTTCGAGATCCACCCTGTCTATTCGGGCGAGCGCCGGCAGGGCTTGTCTCAGCCTCGTCACGAACTCGTCGGCACTTCTGTCGACATGGACCTCTGCATTCGAGCCGTTGTTCAGGACATATCCTCTCAGGCCCATTGCCTTGGCGACCCTGTAGACAGTCGGCCTGAACCCAACTCCCTGAACGATCCCGTAGACTGTTATCTTCATCGCGGTCCCCTAGAGTTCAAGAGCCCTGACGAGCTCATCGATGCCCTTTCCGTGGCGGGCGTCCATCATGATGACTCTTGCGCCTGGGTTTGTTCGCCGAGCGTCTTTCTCAAGAACTCTTGGATCGACCTCCATGGCCTGTGCGAGGTCGACCTTGTTGATTATGATGACGTCCGAGAACGCGAATATCGCCGGATGCTTCCTGACCATGTCGTCGCCCTCGGTCACGCTGATCACAACGACGCGCTTGTGTGCCCCCACAGGGAAATCCACTGGACAGACGAGATTCCCAACGTTCTCGATGAACAGGTAGTCGATGTTGTTCAGAGGAAGGTTCGCGAGCGCATGATCGACGAGATGGGCATCGAGGTGGCACTCCTTTCCAGTGTTTATGTTGGCTGCGGGGATGCCATGTGCCACGAACCTCTGGTAATCATCGTCCCCCGAGACGTCTCCCGCGATGGCAGCAGCCTTCTTTCCCTTGGCCTTGAGAATGTCTATCAGTCTCTCGATGATGAGGGTCTTCCCAGAACCTATGGCGCCCAGGAAGTCGAAGGCGATGATTCCGTCCTTCTCGAGGCGCTTTCTGTTTTCATCCGCAATCCTGCGGTTCTCAGCGAGGATGTCCTTCTCGAGGTCGACGGTCACGACCTTGTGCATGACTGCGGGAAATGGCCAGGTTGGAATAACCTTTTCGCCCCAAATTTGCAGAATAGTCCCTGTCGGACCGCCCTGCGCCCTCGAATCGAGACCTGATTGAACTAGCACGATGACTGTTTCTCGATTGCCTTCAGCGCCTTTAGATAGACGTTCTTGACGCCATTGTTCTTCTCGTTCTTGATTATTCGTCTGATCTCTGGAAGAAGAGTGTTCCGAATGCCTGGATTGCTCTTCGCTATCTCAGAGAGTGCGTATGCTGCGGACCATCGGACGACCGTGCCCTTGTCACGTGTGTTCTCGAGCAGGCTGGGTATCACGGTTGCGACTTCCTCAGGGAATTGAAATGCGAGGTTGCCTATGACTCTAGCTGATTCCCACTTCACTTTTGGAGCATCCGAGTTTATGTGACCAATGACCATGCCGATATGGTTCCTGACTAGTCGTGGTCTGCTCTTCGATACGTGTTCGATGGCCTCCATGCAGATTCCCTTCTCGGCCGTTGATCCAGTCTTAAGACACTGTTGAATGTCATCGAGTGTATTCCGGTCTCTCTCGATCTTGAGCGCAAGCCATTCGGTCAGCTCTTTCGGTTTCTTCTTGGAATTCCTGATTTCATCTGAGAGGTCCATTTTCTCCCTCTCGACAGAATGTCCGAAGGTCCTTCAGTGATGATAATGCTTCTTTCATCTGTGCGCGAGGGCAGGAATTCGGACGGCAGGACCGAGGGATTCTTCAATCGAAGACGATCATCCCCTGCTTCCTGTCTTCCTCTCGAATAGCTTCTGTGCAGGACAGCCAATTTCCCGTTGCTTGCAGTATTTGCAGGCTAGATTCCCTCGGATGATAGCGTTGCCACCGAACGAGAGAAAGAGCAATATCGCAATCAATGCGACTGTCAACCAGGAGAACGAGATCGTGAGAAGAACGATCCCTCCGACGATAGGGAAGATCGACACTAGCAGGTCTGGCAAGATATCTGCCCAGGAAATCTCCTTGTCAATGAATTTCTTGGGATCTCCTTTCTTGAATAGCAGTGCACAAAGCCTTCCTCTTCCGGAGAAACAAACCTTGCCATAGTAATAGCAATTTCTACAGCTATTGCGAAGGACACTGGTTTCAATTGCCACACAATAAGCAACATATGGTATGGCAAGTGCTAGCCCAAAGCCAGAAAGGATGTATGCTCCAATAATCCAAATCGAGATTGAGTGAAAATTGGAGAGAACTACTGTGCTTATTGGATAGTCCTCAAGGCATGTCGTCCTTTCCATGCGCTCCTATTGGGAATCTGGTTGTGTCAATATGATTCTTTCCGACGTTCGTTTATACCCAGAAAACTTGAAGAAGTAGGGGTAGAGGGATTTGAGCCCTCATCGACGGGTTTCCACCAGGCGGAGAGCGACCCCGCCCGTTTCGAACATGGGTCATCGCTCCAGTTAGTCATCACTGGTCGGCAGGGGCGCCGGTTCCCGTTCCTCGCTTCTGGAGCCACATCGATTGGTCCCTGCCCCACTCAAAGGTGGCTTAAGATGCATAAGTGGACGCGAGCTCCTCTGTATTGGTAAATCGCATTTGTATTAGAAAGCATAAAATAGGTAAACTCTGATTTACTTATGGAGTATGATGAGAAAAGAGGACTTGTTACAGGCCTATGTAAGACGAAGTCTTTCGCTGTCTAGGGATCGACTTAGGAAGTACGTGTTCGATCTCGAAGGAAAGAAGCGGTATCAGAGGCACGCGTTCATCAGATTCGAAAAGTACGTGAATGCCTTCCTGGACGGAGATACAGACAAGAGATGGATAATAATGCCGGGACTGAGAGGAACCGGCAAAACCACGTTAGTGGCACAGCTCTACTACACGTTGTCCAATAAGGGCGTTCCGGTGGCTTACATGCCATACGTATCTCTGGATGACCTGACGAGCCTTGTCGGTTTGTCCCTCAAGGACTTTCCCGATGCATACGAGCGTC
>CAYOXJ010000077.1:0-6444 GCA_964407905.1 uncultured Thermoplasmata archaeon | reverse complement strand
AGATAATCGGGGACGCGGCGATACTCGAAGGCAGGAACGTTCTGTTGAGCGAGACCCACGGAATGGCCCAGAGAGGGGGTTCCGTCGTCTGCACGGCGAGAATAGGAGATGTGTACAGCCCGCTCATACCGGATGGTCGTGCTGACCTGATCCTCTCATTCGAGCTCCTCGAGACCCTTCGCGCTGTCTGCAAGGCATCTCCTCGAACGCTCGTCGTCGCATCCTCAGAACGCATAGTGCCATTGAGCGTCTCAGCGCAGAGACTCAGATATCCCACTGTCGACGAGGTCCGAGCACATGTCAAGAGAGCAGCGAAGGATTTTGTCGTTGTTGATGCTCCGAAGCTTGCCCTTGAGTCAGGCGTGTCCATGTCATCCAATATCGTGATGGTTGGAGCACTTGCTGGAACAGGGGTCGCCGGCATCAAACGAAGTAACTTCGAGAAGGCGGTGGAGATGAACGTCCCACGGAAGCTTTCGGAGAACATTCGGGCGTTCTCGAAAGGATTCGATGCTGTTGCGCATTCCGGACTTGGCTGAGAACCTATAATAAAGCGAAGAGCATTGGCTGAACCCGGGCCCATGGTCTAGCGGTTATGACAACGCCCTTACACGGCGTAGGTCACCGGTTCGAATCCGGTTGGGCCCACTCCAACGTTCGTTACCTAACTGACAGAATCTGAAGAGACTTCTGCTACCTCAGACCGTTGGCTGATCAATTCGTTGGTCACTTGTCACATCAGACTTGACCAAATCGCCAACAGCCTTGTTTCGATATTCAAGTGGCCATTCGATCGATCGCAACCTCCTGTCGCGATAGAGTCGAGCATCTGCTTGGAGCAAGTCAACCGCGTAAGGCTCCGGCAACACCGCATGTACTGAGTCTAGACCACAAAGTACCTGGGGCAGATTTCCGTCTTCTTGACCCAGAAGGATGCCTGCAGATCTTTGACACCAGGTATCTTTATGATGCTGTCTCTGAGGCTGATCAGATGCTCGAAGTCTCTGGCCACGACAAGAGCCAGTATATCGTGATCTCCGATAGTCTTGGTAGCCATGATCACATTGGGCATCCGAATCAGCTCCTCCAAGATCAGTGACAAACCGGCGGATTCCTTTCCAGCGATATGCCCGGGCGAAGCGTCAATCATGAAAGCAGCCACAGCCTGATACCCGATTCTCTTCGGGTCAATCACAACCGTGGAGCCTCGAATCGCGCCCTGTTCTCGAAGGGCAGCATATCTCTTTATCACCGTGTCAGGCGAGATGCCGAGTTCCTTCGCGATTCGCCTGAAGGACACGCGGGCGTCTTGAGTCAGTCTATCAACTATAGAGAAATCTGTCTCATCCATCTTCGTCACTTCTTTCCGAGATGTTTGAATTCAAAATTCTCCGGGCACAGCCGTATCTCATCAACCCATATACTCGTCATCACCTCTTCGACCCTGGGATGCCTTTTGATGTGCTCTTTCACCTGCTCGAGCCTGCCCACATCTTTCGAGACGGCGATGGCCGCAGTCAATGCAGAATCAACGCCTCCGCTCAGGCCAAGCAACACTCCCTTGAAGCCATTCTTCCTCACGTAGTCCCTCGTGCCCAGAACCAGGGCTGCATAGATCTCTCCAATCCTACCAAGCGAAGGCGTCTCCGACGGACTGACCTCGGACCTTGCAGTCCCTCGCAGTCCGGGATGGCTCTCGACGACGATCTCTCCGAGAACATAGCTCGCCGCGCGGGCGACCATCGGCGCCGGCCTCTCGATCCGCTTGAGTTCATCCAGGCTGATATCGACGATGACCAAGTCCTCACTCATGCTCGGCCCTCTCGCAATGAGCTCGCCTCTTGGGTCGATCACAAGGCTGTGGCCATCGAAGACGAGCTCATCCTGTCCACCCACCAGATTCACATAAGCGTAGAATCCGGGAGCCTCATTGGATCTATCCCTGAGGATCTGGAGCCTCTCCTTCCACTTCTCCACGTGATAGGGTGACGAGTTGATGCTTATGATCAGCTGTGCGCCTTGAACCGACTGCGAGAACGAAGGTCCTGACGGGTGCCATATGTCTTCGCATATGCTCATCCCGAAGCAGATATCGTCGAAACGAAAAACTGGTGCCTCACCTCCCAGAGTGAAATATCTTCGCTCATCGAACACTCCGTAGTTGGGAAGCAGTATCTTGTGATACGTGCCAAACACCTTCCCATTCCACACGATTCCAGCCGCATTGAATATGTTCCCGCTCTCGTCTCGATCAACAAATCCTACGATTGCGATTGGACCTTTGCCATTTGTGCTCGAGACGAAGGCGTCGAAGGCGCGGAGATTGTCATCGATGAACTCCTTCTTCAAAACCAGATCCTCAGGGGGGATAACCTGTGGTTGACAGCTCTGGAAAGGCGACAATATCCACACCGTTCTTATTGGCCAGTTCGAAAGAATCCGAGATTCGTCCGAGATTACCCCGGAGATCTCCCACGACAGCGTCAATCTGAGCGAGGCCAAGCCTCAGGCTACGTCCAGCCACCATAAGTATCTCCTCGAATTTACCTCGGACTCGGAGAACGCTTCCTGAGAATGAATAGATGCCCTTCCCTTGGTTGAACGATCTCCTGTTGGAAGAGCGCAATTCCCTCGAAGAAGACCCGGTAAAACGACCAATGGGATCCAGCTTATGCATCCATCGCGGATATTGGACCAGCTGACATCGCTGGCTCTTCCCAAGATGGCTCAGAACACCATAGCCATAGCCTGAGCTTTGCTAAACGCATCTCGTGATTTCAGCCAAGCCGGGAGCATTCTGCGAGAACCTTATCGATCTCCTCTTTCTGCTCATCATCAAGTGGTCTGACTTCATGCTCGCCCAGTATCCGATCTACTTTCTCCTTGGCCTTCGCCCTCATGTCTTTCCCGCCGAGCTTGAGCCAGTTCTCGTAGATGTTCCTGTCGGCCAGCTCAGGCATCCATATGTCCCTTCTCAGATGCTCCATCGTGTGTCTCATGCCAAGGAAGCTGCCGCCGGCACCTACTTTCTGTATCTCTTCCAAGGCCAAGGATTCGGCATTGACTTCCATTCCCCTCTTCACCCTGAGCAACGCCCCCGCAGCTTCGTCATCAATCACCAGCTGCTCGACGCTGTAGGTGGTTGCCGAGCAGAGAAGTGCGGCCCCGAACACGACGTCACTTCCCGCGAGCAGAGGGGGAAGACCCGTCATCACCTTCTCCATCATCACCTGGTCGCCAGGAAGTTTCCCGTCAGTGCTGATCCCGCCCACCAAGGAAGGCAGACCATAGTGATGGGCGAGCTCCACGACAGCTGTGTTGATGACTGGCCTCTCGGGAGCCCCGAGGGCCATTACCCCCGTGCGCATGTCCATTATCGAGGCCACAGAGCCGTAGATGATAGGGCAGCCTGGATTGAGTAGTTCGCATATGGTCGCGCCCGCAAGGACCTCCGCATTGATGATTGCGAGGGTTCCTGCGAGGGACATCGGGGCTGAGGCTCCGGCCATTGCCATGCTGAGGACATCGTAGGGCATTCCCGCCTTGGCGCATTCGACCATAGCCTCCGTGTTGGGCCTGTCGAACTGCAGAGGGCTCACTGGGCATCCGAAGCTCGATACAACAGGCTCCCTCCTGAGCTCCTCCTCCCCTCCCGACACTATCTGGGCGATCTTGACGAATCCTTTTGCCATCTCAGTACCGTGGCAGCCGTGCTCGATGTGTTTGGATGTGTTCTCTGCCGCAACTGCAAGTTCCTTCACGTAATGGAACTCCCCAGGAACATCGTGTGCCACAACGGTCACACCGAAGAAATCCATGTTCTTCAAGGAGTCAACGATCTTTGCGAAGACAGCTATGTCAGAGAGCAGAGACGGCCTTATGGCGCCGGTTTGGTGATCGATGACGTTTATTCCCTGGAGCGAGTTCGTGAAGTAGGAATTGCCAGAACCAAGTGTAATTGATTTCGACTTGTCTCTTCCAGCTAACTTGAATCTCTTGGGGGCGTTCTCCAGGGCTTCCCTCACGGTCCTCTCCGGGATCCTGACTCTTGAAGAACTCCTGTCCACAACAGCTCCGTTCTTTCCCAAGATGTCCAAGCTCTGCTTTTCGTAGACCGCAACTCCGGTCTGCCCCAATATCTTGATAGTAGCCTTGTCAATCATGTCGAGGTCGTCTTCACTCAACATGGAAAGATGCAATTGCTCCCCTCCAGCTCCTTTCGTGATATGCGAGGAGGGGATATCTACGTTGCTGATTGCATTCAGAATCGAAAGCCGGATCGCATTGTACCTAACGATCACTGTCGTCCAGCCTGCAGAATAGCATAACTTCCCTGCTCGGATTTGGCGAAGAAGGCTAGCACGAGAGGAGAGTGGCTATTTGGTGCGGGTTCATTGTCGTTTATCCGCGCTTCCTCAGCAAAGAGCCTTCGTAACTCGGCAATCGCCAACCTCTGGCCAGTCGGTCTGACCACTCCTAATCCGGTTGGGCCCATTCAAACCCCTGGTATCTTCGACGAAGGTACGATTTCCACGCTTTTCGCCCGTTGGGTACGTGCGTTTCTGACGGTCTGTAGCGCCTTGGCCTGGCCGAGGATGTTGTCCTTGATTCAGCCGTGTCACATCGGCGTCGCAAGAGCGGTGGATTCCTCTTGGGCTCGATTAGCGCGCGATGACATCAACGTAAAGTATTTGAGAAAGCCAAGCATTCATCGATAAACGAGATGGAGAGACCAAGACGCATCTGGAGGAGACTCCACGACGTTCATATCGGTCCATCGTTTAGACGGTTCTTCATCAACACGCTTTTCGACTCCACATTCATGCTCGTCGGAGTGATAATGGGGTCCGCGTTCTCGGACAACCCTGACATCGAAGTCATCGTCGGAACAATGCTAACAACGAGCCTCGCATTGGGGATCTCGACGGGCGTCAGCGTGTATGAGGCGGAGAGTCTTGAGAGAGGAATTCGAATCGCTCAGCTCGAGAAGGCAATGATCAGAAGACTTGACGAGACAATGATAGCCCAGTCTGTGACAGGGCCGCGCTGGTCATCTCTTTCGCCAATTTTCTGACACCGCTGGTTTCCTGTGCAATCACAATCGTGCCCTTCCTGCTCGTCATCCGAGGGTCGTTGGACCTGCGGATCGCTGCATGGTGTGCGATGGGGTTGGCTCTGGCCATACTTTTCGCAGCTGGTACGGTGCTAGGGAGAATGAGGAACAAGAGCCCGTGGCTGAAGGGCCTCAGGATGCTTGGCTTCGGAATTCTAGCCTTTGCCATCGGATACTTGATCGAGAGCCTCATCTAGACCACATCGCAACCATTCCGCTAGCCAAAGCAGATGATTCTTCTACACCCATGCCAATGGTCGCGCCTGGCGTCAAGTTCTGACCAACTGCAATCGAGAATCGTCGCAGTGCAAGAGAGAAAATGGTTCTGTGAAGGGTTACAAGCCCCTCCTTTCTCGCTCCCTTCCTGAGATGCCATGGACTGAGCGTACAACACCTTGGGAAACCGAGACGATTATCCCCGTTGGCCCAGATCCGATTTGGCCAGCTCGAAGCATCCAATAAGCCCTTAATCAAGCCAGATAGACGGCCAATGCAGTTCCCGCTGAGAGCAGCACGCCACCAAGAAGATGAAGCTGTATTGTCATCGCCTGAGCTGGCAGCAGCGAGCGAACGTCTTCGGGGCTTGCGAGCACCACCTTCGACGCCTTGACAGCAATGGGCAGAGTCAACAGGAAAAGGAGGGCGGGGACTGGCAGCACGCCAAAAAGAACCAAAAGAGCTGCGAATCCATATGCGGAACCGACGATGACGGGATACCCGAGGGACGCCTTCTTCCTGCCGAGTCTGACTACCCAGTGGTTCTTGCCGACGCTCGCATCGGCCTCCATGTCAGGGAACTGGTTGATGTAGAGCACGAGGCCAATCAGAAGGCCTATCGGGATGCCCGCCACGAGTGAGACCCCATTGACTTCCCCCGTGAGCACTATGTACGTGCCAAGGACAATGAGTGGGCCAAACCCCAATCCCACGGCGATCTCACCGATACCGTGAGCGGCCAGATTCACCTTAGGCGCCGCGTACGAGAAGCCCAGCAGCCCACCAGCAAGGCCAACGGGGAGGATCCACCAACTGATCGCCCACGCGAGATAGAGGCCTATCGCCCCTCCAATCCCGAAACTGATCATGGCAGCCAAGTACACGTCCCTCGGATTGAGGACACCCTCGACCAAGAAGGGGGACCCTCCGCTGAACGGCGTCCGCGCCTTGTTGATGACATCTCCGCCGCTCTTGAAGTCGAAGTAGTCGTTGATCATGTTGGTGCCCGCATGGAGAGACACCGTCCCGGCCATGGTGATGAGCAACAAGCCGAGATCGAAGGCCCCATCTGTCCACCAGGCGAAGGCGCCGCCGAAGAGCACAGGCACTACCGC
>CAYOXJ010000076.1:0-6511 GCA_964407905.1 uncultured Thermoplasmata archaeon | reverse complement strand
GCAGCTGAAGGCAATCGTGGACAATATCGACCTGGCGGTCAAGGGCAACACTCCGATGTGCCAGGACACCGGTGTCACGATCTTCTATGTGACGCTTCCGAAGGAATGCAAGGTGAACGTCGAGAAGGGGATAGTTGAGGGCGTGAAGAAGGCCACCAGGGAGGTGCCCCTGAGGCCCAATGCAGTCCACCCGATTACGAGGAAGAATCCAGGGGACAACGTTGGCGAGCGGATGCCGTACATCAACTGGAAGGTCGGGGACAAGGACTACGTCGAGATCACGGTCATGACGAAGGGTGCGGGCTCAGAGAACATGAGCCAGCTCGCGATGTTGACGCCCAGCCAAGGGTTAAAAGGGGTCAAGGAGTTCGTGCTCAACACCGTTCTCAAGGCTGGCAGCAACCCGTGCCCGCCAACAATACTTGGGGTTGGCATAGGCGGGTCCTCCGACATCGCGATGAAGCTGGCGAAGGAGGCGCTGTTGAGGCCAATCAACGAGAGGCACAGGGACCCGGAGATCGCGAAGCTCGAGGCCGAGCTTCTGGAAGCGATAAACATGCTGGGCATCGGTCCGATGGGCCTCGGCGGCAAGACGACCTGCCTCGGCCTCAACATCGAGTACGCATATTGTCACACGGCCAGCTTGCCAGTGGGCTTGAACGTCCAATGCTGGGCGGGCAGGCGGGCGACAGTCAGGATCGACCCGGACGGCAGAACGACGTATCCTACCCATGAGAGGCGATGATGATGGCCAAGAGATTGAAGACGCCGCTTTCGGAGAAGGACGTGCGCGCGCTCGAGCTGGGAGAGACAATGTTCTTGGATGGCGTTATTTACACTGGCAGGGACGAGGTCCACATCCATGCGCTCGAGTACCTGGAGAAGGGAAAGAAGATCCCGGTCGACTTTAAAGGCTCCGCCCTGTTCCATTGCGGCCCAATCATGAGGAAGGTCGGAGAGAAGTGGCAGGCCGTGGCGGCCGGTCCGACGACATCGTCCAGGATGAACTCCCTCGAGCCGCAGTTCATCGAGAAGTTCAGGCCAGGGGCGATCATAGGCAAGGGTGGAATGTCGCAGCCAACTGTGGATGCCATGAAGAAATACGGCTGCGTGTACCTCGCGATCACCGGCGGTGCGGCTGTCCTCGCAGCGAGGGGCATCAAGAGTGTCTCGGGCGTCGAGTGGTACGAGCTGGGCATGCCAGAGGCAATCTGGATAATGAATGCCGAGAACTTCGGACCGCTGACGGTCGCGATCGATGCCAAGGGCAACAGCCTCTTCGCGAATGTGAACACGAAGGTGAAGGAGAACGAGCAGAAGGTCCGTGAGAAGCTGGGGCTCAAGTGAAGCGCTGATCGCGACGGCTAGGCCCCGCCAAAGCCTTCCTTTTTCTCTTCCTTGACCTCTTTTTCCTTTTCCTCTTCCTCGGCCTGATCGTATACTGCAGGCGCCGTTTCCGGCGCCTGGAACGTCCGTATCCTCAGGTAGACGGCCACTGCCAGTATCACGATGGTGAGGAACAGTGCGAGGATCATCATCGAGTGCGCAAGATCGAACCCGAAGATGAAGCCGCCGAAGCTCTCCCTGAGTGGCTCCAATGTGAAGTTACGGTATGTGATGCCCTCGCCAATCGTGATCTTGTTGATCTCCAGCGGCCCATAGCCCTCAAGTTCAAGCTGCACTGTGTAGTTGCCAACGGTCAATCCAGTGATCTCGAACTGACCCTTGACTGATTGCGTGGTCTTGGACTCTCCATTTTGGTCGATCAACGTGATGAAGACGCCTGACAGGACCTCATTGGTGTCGCTCGCCGTGACGGTACCTCGGAGCTGCGAGCCAGGCAATGCTACAAGAGTGATGTCCTGTTTCACCTCTCCTCCCCTGGGAATGCTGACATTGGTAATGTTGGTTGGCAGATATCCGCTCAACACTGCGTTCACTGTGTAGGTCCCGGCAGTTATGTTTCTGATCTCGTAATTGCCCTCGAAGTCAGACACGTTGCTGTACTCTGTCCCCAGGATGGATATCCTAACCCCGGCTTTCAGCAGCGTGCCCGATTTCACAACACCATAGAGCCTGGTGGGCTTTTCGACAAGGGTGATGTTCTGGTCCCTGGTCTCGTTCCCTCTGGTCACAATCACTCCAGAGGTAGTGTTGGAGTAGAAGCCGTCACACGATGCGACGATGGCGTACTCGCCTGCTGGCAGGTCCCTGATGATGTAGCTGCCATTGGAGTCGCTGACCACAGTTATTGTGGATTCTCCGACTCTCACAGATACGTTAGCGCCACCGAGCGGCTCTAGAGTGCCATTGATCAGAACATGGCCAGAAATCGCCCCCGTCTGCGATCTCAAGGTGAAGTCCTTGGACAGGATCCCGCCAACTGGCATCACCGCGACCTCGGTCTTCGAGTCATAGCCTAGTGCTGTAGCCGTGACATCGTGGGTTCCGCCAGGTATCCCAGAGAGCCGGTACTTACCTTCCGCATCAGTCATGTTGGAATAGCCGAGGGCGGATATCGAGACAATCGCGCTGGCGATTGGACCGGAGTCATCGCGCACAACACCTAGAATCGTCCCGCCAGTGATCCTGAGCGTGACATTCGTTGTGGCGTTTGGCATTATCTTGAAGACTTCGGCGGCGCTGTTGCGATAGCCTGACTTGTTGGCCCACAACACGTAGTTGGTCCCTGCGTCATCTGCCCAAAGGCCGGTGATCAGGACGGTCCCGTTCGGGTCGGTGTTGGGCCAAGTTCTTGTCACATTTGCGATTTCCACAACTGCGCCCGCCATCTTCCGATCGGCCTCATCCATGACGGTCACGTTGATTGCGGCCGTTGCCGACCCAAGAATCCGAACGTTGGTGACTTGCCTTTCCTCAGGGCTAGGCGAGAAGGCCCCCGCAAGGAAGAGGGACGCGAAGAGCACGCATATCATTACGGTCAATATCGCGCGAAGATGTGAGGTGTCTCTGGCCATTCAGCACTCACTTTTTCTCAACATTGGCTCATGCCCATAAATACGTTTGCTGGTGCGCGAACTATCGCCGGCTTCGCCACGAACGTTTTAATACAGATACTGAATAACGAAGCCGGATTGACGGCCGCACGATATGATAACCAACATCACTGAGAAAGCTAGCACTGAGCAAGTCCTCTCTCTTATGCACCCCATCGTCTCAGAGTGGTTCAGGTCGAAGTTCAAAGAGGTCACCGAGGCCCAGGCGATGGCAGTGCCTCTTATCCACTCGAGGAATAACGTCCTCGTCTCGTCTCCCACCGGGTCCGGCAAGACACTGACCGCGTTTCTGTCAATCCTGAACGAGCTAATACTACTAGCCGAGAAAGGTGAGCTCGAAGACAGGATCTACGTGGTCTACGTATCCCCTCTGAAGGCCCTTGCGAACGACATCAATGAGAACTTGCTCAAACCCCTTGGTGAGATATCGAAGCTCTTCGAGGCCAAAGAGCTTCAGCCGCCCCAGGTGAAGGTCGCAGTCAGGACCGGCGACACGTTGCCCAGCGAGAGGCAGAGGCAGGCGAAGTCTCCTCCTCACATATTCATCACAACCCCAGAGTCGCTTTCATTGGTATTGTCGACGCCGGTCTTCAGCAGGAAATTCGAGGCAGTCGATTATGTGATCGTGGACGAGATCCACGAGGTATGCGATTCGAAGCGTGGCGTTGCTCTCTCCCTAGCGGTCGAGCGGCTGCAGAGCTTCTGTTCGAAGGATTTCGTTCGAGTCGGCCTCTCCGCCACGGTCGCGCCATTGGGCCAGGTGGCGGAGTACCTCGGCGGGCTGAAGGATGGGAGGCCAAGAGATGTGAGCGTGGTCGAGGTGTTCGCCCAGAGAGATCTCGATCTGGAAGTGTTGTGCCCAGTCAAAGATATGACCTCGCTCTCGTTCGAGGTCGTGAACTCGAAGATGTACGACATGTTGAAGGAGATGATCGGAGAGCACAGGACCACGCTCGTGTTCACGAATACGAGAAGCGGCGCTGAGAGCGTGGTCTACAAGCTGAAGGAACGGGGCCTCGAGAACATAGGTGCTCACCACGGCAGCCTGAGCAGGGAGACCAGGATGGACGTCGAGGGTGACCTGCGCGAAGGCCGTCTTCAGGCTGCCGTGTCGTCGACGTCGCTGGAACTGGGCATTGACATAGGGTATATCGACCTCGTGGTTCAGATCGGTTCCCCCAAGTCGGTCGCGAAAGGCCTGCAGAGAGTCGGGCGGGCGGGCCATCAGTACCGAGGGACTTCCAAGGGAAGGATCGTGGTCTTCGAGAACGACGATTTGGTCGAGTGCGCCGTTCTCTGTAGGGCAGCCCACAGGAAGATGATAGATCGCGTGACGATCCCGATGTTGTCACTCGATGTTCTTGCGCAAACTCTGGTTGGAATGTCCTTGGAGCGCAGATGGACTGTTGCAGAAGCCCACTCGTTGATCAATCGTTCCTACTGCTACAGAGATCTCACCGTAGAACAGCTGGAAAGCGTTCTGAGGTATCTCGGCGGAAAGGACGAATTCGAGGGCGTCTACTCGAAGCTCTGGTACGACGAGAAGGAGCGGACATTCGGGAAGAAACGCGGCTCGAGGATGATCTACTACCTGAACCAGGGCACGATCCCGGAGGAGACCGACTACAAGGTATACTCGGAGCGAGGCTCGCTCATCGGTTCTCTGTCAGAGAAGTTCGTCGAGCGGCTATCCCAGGGCGACATATTTGTCCTCGGAGGCCGGAGCTATGAGTTCATCAAGTCGAAAGGAACGAAGGCTTTTGTGAAGAGTGCTAGTGGCAGGAAACCCACTGTGCCGTCATGGACGGGCGAGCTCCTTCCGCGCAGTTTCGACCTGTCCGTACTTGTCGGCAGGTTCAGGCAGGAGATGGACGAACGACTTGCCACGACGCCCGAGCCAGAGCTGGTCAAGTGGCTCAAGGAGGAGTTCGATGTGGACGAGGGCTCAGCCACCACATTGGTGAACTACTTCAGAGAACAGAGGGTCGTGGCAAAGGTGCCGACGGACTCGAGGCTCGTAATCGAGGGCTATGTTGATGTGAGCGGAAACAAGAGCGCCATCTTCCACTACCCCTTTGGCAGAAGGACGAACGATGCGCTCAGCAGGGCATATGCTCATGCGCTTTCTGAGAAGCTGAAGTGCAACGTCACAATCTCCGTGACTGACGATTGCTTCATGTTGACCGTTCCGAGGGGCTTCCGGCTCGAGGACCTTGGCTCTGTGCTCAAGTCCGCGGACCTGGAACGCGTCCTGCGCAGTGCAATCAGGGGTTCAGAACTATTCAATCAGCGCTTCAGACACACGGCGACGAGGAGTTTCATGGTGCTGAGAAATTACAAGGGCAAGGAGCTGTCAGTAGCGCGCCAGCAGCTTCGGTCAAGCAGGCTCCTCGACGCGCTGCACGAGCTCGAGGATTTCCCGGTCATGGCGGAGACCTATCAGGAGATCCTGACGGAGGTGATGGATCTGGAACACGCCATCGAAGTGCTCACGAGCGTTGAGAGGGGCATGAGGCGAGTCGAGTACCTCTCCTTTTCGGGCGTCCCATCACCGTTCGCGCACAATGTGATTCTTGTTGGTGTATCTGACATAGTTCTGATGGAGGACAGGAGCATGCTGCTCCGTGAGCTCCACCGGAAAGTTCTAGAACGCGTCTTAGGCGAAGAGGCAGTCACAGAATATCAGTTCGATCCGGACACTGTGGAGGAATACTTCGCTGCCAAGTTCCCAAGGATCTCGTCCAAGAATGACATAGTCGAAGCTCTGAGGAAAGTCGGGCCGATGAATCTCTTTCGCGAGAAGGGAGAAAGCATATATGCGCACTCTCAGGAGCCCTTTGACCGTCTGAGGTCGTGGGCGGGCGAGCTGCTGCACGAAGGCAGGGTTCGGTCTGTATGGATGGGAGAGGACCTGTATGTCACGGCAGAAGATCACGCTCTCTATTCGTGTCTTCACAGGAGACAGTTCATGCGCGGTTCGAACGAGGATGCGGTGCTCGAGGCCCTTTCGAAGGGCCCAATGAGCCAGTCAGAGCTATCTGAGCTGATCTTGTTGAGCAAGGAAGACCTGAAGGAGGCGATCAGGAAGTTGGAATCCGCGAACGAGGTCTTCCGATCTGGCATCAGAGGAGAGTCATTCCGCTTCTCAAGGTGTGCGGTCAAGTGCATGGGGAGAGCAGAGTGTCTCCTCGAAGCGGTAGCTCGGCATATCGCCTACCACGGTCCCACGACTGTCGAAGACCTCGCATATGAGATCGGCGTGTCGGAGCCAGAGGCCGAGGAAGCTCTCCGCCAGCTTGTATCGAATGAGGTGGTCGTCTCGGGGAGGTTCGTCGTTGGCGAGCAGCAGCAGTACATGTTAGCGCGGGACTATCTCAAACTCAAGTCTGAGGGCGAGCTGGTATTTGATCGCGAGACCGTGAGAGCCTATTGCGAGAGAAAGCAGTTCGCCAAGGTCGGCTCGATACGGGGATTTTTCGAGAGGTTCGGGGAGG
>CAYOXJ010000075.1:0-6520 GCA_964407905.1 uncultured Thermoplasmata archaeon | reverse complement strand
GTGTTGATGTGCGTGAGACCGACGTATTCGGAAGCGAGGGCGGACATGTTGCCAAGCTGGAATCCTCCTGAGCCAAGGTTCCCGATGTACGCGGATTCGATCAGCTTTGTGTCCAATCCCTTGTCCACACTCGAGGCCATGTCCTTGAAGGCCTCGAAGAACAGCTCCTTGATGCCCTTGTCGGGGAACTCACCATACTTGCTCTGTCCCGCTCCGACTATAGCGACTCTCTTCAACTCATCTCCCTCCCGAACAGCCTATCTCCTCAGGACTATGTAAGGAATCTGGAACATGTCGTTCTAGACCGGTTGCTCATGTGTCTGGGACGACGTTTTCTCGAATACCAGTCGCGTTATTTAACAATATGCGACTCAACAAGAAGCTGCGTGCTCAGCGAGCAATTCCGATTTCGTATCGACCACACGGACTTCGTAACAACAAGAAACATGGCCAAAGCAGGTGCTAAATAGACAGCCCACGATGTGGAAACAGAGCCATCGTTTCGGGGCAACACCCATGCGGTCGTACAAGGAGATCTCACTCTGGAAAGACGTCACGAAAGAACAGTGGGACGACTGGAAGTGGCAGGTGAGGAACAGGGTTATGACCGTTGATCAGCTGAAAGAGATTGTCAATCTCACGCCTGAGGAAGAGCAAGGCGTTCACGAATCGCTCACGGTCCTCAGGATGGCAATCTCGCCCTATTTCGCGATGTTGATGGATCCCGACGACCCCCATTGTCCGATCAGGATGCAGGCGGTCCCTACGATAAGGGAGCTTGAGTTCAGAAAGACAGACATGGTGGACCCGCTCTTCGAGGACACGGATTCGCCCACGCCAGGCCTAACGCACCGGTATCCTGACAGGGTGCTGTTCCTCATAACCGACATGTGCGGCAACTACTGCAGGCATTGCACTAGGCGTAGGCTCGCTGGGCAGACGGACCGCGCACGAAGCAGACAGGAGGTCGATGCTGCAATTGAGTACATTAAGAAGCATGAGGAAGTCCGAGACGTCCTTCTATCGGGTGGCGATGCACTGCTTGTCTCCGATTCAATGCTTGAGGACATCATCAAGCGGCTGCGGCGCATTGACCATGTGGAGATCGTCAGGATAGGCAGCAGAGCGCCATGCACGCTGCCGCAGAGGATAACTCCAGAACTCTGCGAGATGCTTGAGAAGTATCATCCGATATGGCTGAACACCCACTTCAACCACCCGAAGGAGATTACGCCCGAGTCGAAGAAGGCGGTCGAGATGCTGGTGGCCCACGGGATCCCCGTCGGAAACCAGTCGGTGCTTCTCAAGGGCATCAATGACTGCCCGACCATCATGAAGAAGCTGGTGCACGAGCTCGTCAAGATAAGATGCAGGCCCTACTACTACTATCAGTGCGACCTGTCGCGGGGGCTTGAACACTTCCGCACCTCTGTCGCGAAAGGAATAGAAATCCAAGAGGCATTGAGAGGGCATACCTCGGGCTTCGCGGTGCCCACGTTCATACTTGACGGACCTGGTGGCGGCGGCAAGATACCGATAGCCCCTCAGTATCTGATATCGATGTCCGACAAGCGCATCGTGCTCAGGAATTACGAGGGCGGCACCTTCTCATATCCGGAACCCAAGGACAGGATCAGTGTCTGTCCGCCGACCTGCAAGCTGTGTGAGGACTACAGCAAGATCGAGAGCAAAGAGGGCGTTGCAGGTGTCCTGTCCGGCCAGAAGCTGTGCTTGATGCCAGAAGGCAGCCTCAGAGAGGCAAGACGGCAGGTGTACCGCAAGTAGGGATGAACCGTCAGAAAGCGGCCTGAGCAGATTCTTCTTTCGAGTCCGAAAAGGTTAAGTGCGGACATCTATTCCTCGCTTCTAACTTTTGCGAGGAGATACCATGGACAGGAGCATTTTCATCGAGGAGCTGACGCAGATACCTATCGAACAACAGAGCGTCGAGTTCGTCGAGAGGAAAGGAGTGGGTCATCCTGACAGCATCGCGGACGGGCTAGCAGAGGGCGTCAGCAGAGCCTTGTGCAAGATGTACAAGGAGAGGTATGGGAGGATCCTGCATCACAACACAGACGAGGTGGAGGTTGTTGGCGGACAGTCCGCGCCCAAGTTCGGCGGCGGTATGATTCTCGAACCTGTGTACGTTCTCCTCGTCGGGAGAGCAACGACTGAGGTGAACGGAGAAAGGTTGCCGTACAGGACATGCGCTCTCAAGGCAGCCTACTCGTATCTCGAGAAGACCTGTAAGAACCTGGACGTCGAGTGGGATGTGACGCTCGACTGCAGGATAGGGCAGGGCAGCGTGGACCTAAGGGGTCTTTACGAGACAAAACGCCTTTTGGCAAATGACACTTCTTTCGGCGTTGGCTTCGCCCCTCTGAGCGAGACCGAGCAGATCACGCTCGAGACTGAGAAGTACATCAATGGTAGCCTGTGCAAGAGGATGCCCGAACTCGGCGAAGACGTCAAGGTCATGGCGTGCAGGCTTGGGGATGAGATCGACCTGACGATTGCCGTCGCCATTGTCTCTTCAAAAGTGCCTGACAAGGACCACTACAGAAGCGTGATTGAGGAGGCGACTGACAAGATCACAGATTTCGCCTCCAAGTTCACGAAGAGGAAGCTCAAGGTGTTCGTGAACACCGCGGATGACTACGAGAAGGGTATCTACTATCTAACCGTCTCCGGCCTGAGCATGGAGAACGGGGACGACGGTTCTGTGGGACGTGGCAACCGTGCGAACGGCCTGATAACGCCTATGAGGCCTATGAGCATGGAAGCGTCTGCTGGCAAGAACCCGGTGACTCACGTCGGAAAACTGTACAACATTCTTGCAAACCAGGTCGCAGACGAGATCATCAAGATGAGCGGAGGTGATGTGATCGAAGTCCACACCAGGATTCTGTCGCAGATCGGCAGGCCAATCGACTACCCGCAGGCTGCGAGCGCGAAGGTTATCTACGCCAGGAATGTGAACCCGAACAGGTACGAGAAGGAGATCAGTGCCGTCTTCGACGAGAGGCTCGCGAACATAACCGATCTCACGGAGCAGATAGTCAGCGGCAAGATATCCGTCTTCTGAAAACACTCGCACGTCCGGGCGGCCTTGGTCGTTCAGCCAGCGGATCCATTCATCTTCTTCAATTCATCCTCTTTGGTCTTCAGGATCCTGGCGAGTTCTGATAGCTCCTCTTCTATCGTCTGGAGCCTCGTCCATTCACCCTCGAGCCTGAGTTCGTCCTTTCTGATGCTATCCTCGCGCTCCGAGAGCTTGAGGTAAAGACTGTCAATCTCCTGCTTGCGTCTATCCAGTTCCGCAATCATCTTCTCATCGACTTCAGCAGCAAGGCCCTGCTTCGATACGTCGACCTTCTCCCAGAGGTCTTCGACCTCGGCGCGCTCCTTCTCGAGCCGCTCGAGTTCCACTGCCACGGTCCTCTCCTTCGTCTCGAGGTCGCGCTCATCGGACCTCAGACGGTCTTCCAGAGCCCGCAGCTCGACTTCCTTTCGCAGCAACGCTTCATCGGTGACGGGGGCAACCGGGGCCTTGGTGAGGCCAGCAGTTTCCTGAGCGACCTCGGCGACCCTGGCCCGAACCTCCTCCTCGAGCCTCTCTCTCTTGTCCATCAGTTCCAAGCGCCACTTCTCCAGTTCCTGTCTGAGCTGCTCTAGCCCTGTCTCTTTCCGCGTCAGCAGCTCACGCTCCTTGTCCTGCTCTGTCTGGATCAGCTCGAACTCTCCTATGCTCTTCTCGAGCTCCGCAGCTCGAGCGTTGAGACCTGTAGCACGGGCTTCGAGCTCCCGCTTGGCTGCAGAGATCTCATCCAGGATCGCCTTGTACTCCTCCAGGGACTTGCCAGCAGTCTCCTCTCTCATGGCGAGCGCTACCCTGTCCTTCTCTAGCTTCTCCAGCTCTTTCGCAAGCTGCCCCTCCCTTTCCTCATGTTGCTTCGCCTGCTCCTCGAGCTGCGCGACCCGAGCGCGGAACTCGGCTTCCTTGGCCTTCACCTTCTCCTCGGCCTCAAGCAGCTCTCTCTTCGATTCTTCGATTGCTGCCTTCTGCCTGCCAACCTCGGATTGCATCCGCTCGAACTCCGCTCTGTCCGTCTCGAGCGCGCTCGCTTCAGCCTCAGCCCTCTGACGCTCATGCGCCTCAGCGCTCGAAAGCGCCGCTTCCCTCTCCGCCAGCGCTTTCTCACGCCCTGCCACCGCAGATGCCTGCTCGGCCAACTTTGCCTTCGTGTCCTCTGCCGCTTTCAGGTCGGCCTCGATTCTTCCGCGTTCGGCAGCCAGAGCCGCCTCGCGCTCGGCGAGGCTCGCAAGCTTTGCATTGAGCGTCTCCTGCAGGGCCGCCGTGCTCCGCTCTGTCTCCTGAGTCCTCCGATCGACATCCGCGGCCAGTGCCTGAACCTCGCGGTGTTTCCCTTCGGCCTCCAGCTTAATGGCTTCGAGCTGCCTCGAGAGTTCCTTGAGCTCTGCTTCTCTGTGCTGCAGTGATGACTGCGAATCCTTCACTTTCGCCTCTAGTTTTTGAAGCTCGTCTTGCTTTGCCGCGATCTCCCCCGCAGTTGCCTGGATTGCACTTTCTCTTGTCGCCACCGCCTCATCCTTGGCCTCTATCTTGAGCGCGCGCTCTTCGAGGTCCCGTTTCGCCGTTTCGAGCTCCGCCCACGATGTGTCAATCTCCTTCTGGGCCTTGTCCCTCTCCTGCTGCAGGCCTTCCCATTCCTTGGCGAGTTTGGACTGTTGCTCTTCCACAAGGGCCTTCTCCGCCTTGAACTTCTCCAGCTGATCGGTCAGCGCGCGCTTCGCGGTCTGGAACGCTGTCTCTGCACCGGAGACGCGTTGCTCCCGCTCAGCAAGAGCCCTCTCCGCCATCAATATCTTCTGCTCGCGGGCAGAAGCTTCCTGCTCGGAAATACTCATCTTGTTCTTGACGACCTCAAGGGCTGCCGCCTCAGCGTCCACGGATTTGCTCTTTGTCTCCAGTTCTGCAAACTTCGAATTGAACTCGACTTCGAGCCTTGATCTGTCTTTCGCAAGCTGCTCCTTCGCCGTGATGTGCTCCTGCATAGCCTTTGCCAGAGACTCCTCCCTCGCCTTGACGTCCGCCTCCTTCGTGGTCAATGCTGCGGACATCTCATCGAGCTGGGTCTTCCATTCTTCAAGCTCAGTCTGCTGCGCAGTGGTCTGCTCCGCCTTAGCCTCGGCCTCCGTCCTCTCCTTTTCCAGCTTTTGTCTTTCGTCCTCCAGTTGAATCCTCTGGGCCTCGAGTGCCTTCCGTTCGTTCTCGGACGACATCAGTTGCTCCCGCAGGATTCGCTCCCGTTCGTCGGTTGTGGCCCTGGTCTTCTGGAGCATCTCGCCCGTGGCGTGCAGGTTCTCCTGTCTGATTGCCAGATCTCGCTCCAGCGCTTCTATCTCGTCCTTCTTCTTGTTGACCTCGCGCCTCAGACCGTCGAGAGCGACCCTCTCCTCCGCCATCTTGAGCTCCGAGGAGGCGACGTCGCTTGCGCGTTGGTTCAGGATCGTGCGCATCTCGTCGACTGACAGCGCCCTCTCTTCGATTTCCTTTCTGTCCTCTTCCAGCCTCGCGAGCTTGTAATCTATCTCCTTCTGTGCCTCTGAGATCTGCCTGAGCGTGTCTGTGCGCTCATGCTCGAAAGTGATCCTCTCCTGTTCGAAGGCGTTCCGTTCTTCGATCAGCTTCGCGCGAGTGCCCTGCGTCTCCTTCTCAAAACCTGTCTTCTCTTCATTGAGCGATGCGGCGAACTCCTCCGCCTCGCTCCGGATCTGCTCTATCTCGGCCTCCTTGATCTTTATGCCTTTCTCGCGTTCCTCGAGCTCTTCTCTTATCTTCTTCAGGCCAAGGTTTCTTTCCTTCAGCTGGGCCTCGAGCTCGCTGAGCGCCTTGCTCCTTGCCTCGCTCTCCTTCGAGAACCGGTCCTCATCGGAGCGAAGCTTCTCCTCACGTTTCTGCAGCTCCGTGGAACGTTTTCCCAGCTCTACTCTTAGCGTCTCGATCTCGTCCTGGAATCTCTCGTGCTCCTTCTTCAGCTGGGCTTCCTTGGTCCTGGCGGCCGCATCGAGCATGTTTGCCTTCTCCAGCATCTGCTTTGCGTCCGCCTCGTCTACTGCCAATGCCTTCTCGCGTTTCTCGAGGTCCGTGAGACGACTGTTCACTGCCTCCTCGCGATCCTTGAGCATCTGCTCCTGTGTCACGAGGCGCGACTTCAGGGACTCCAGCTCGTGAGTGAGCTTGGATACTGACTCCTCTCTCTGGGTGACATCAGCAGATATCCGTTCGATCTCCGCTCTGGCTTTGGAGAGCTCGTCTTCCTGAGCCTTCCTGGACCTTTCGATCTCCTTGCGCTCAGCATCGACAGAAGCCCTCTGCTTCTCCATCTCGACATTGTCGAGGGCTATCGCGTGCTCCCTCTCCTGGAGCTTCTTCTCCCTAGCTCTTGCCTCATCGGCAGACTTCTCTACCAAGGCCTCCTTTTCCTGGATGGCCTGT
>CAYOXJ010000074.1:0-6546 GCA_964407905.1 uncultured Thermoplasmata archaeon | reverse complement strand
TTGAACGTCGCCCCGATCTCCTTCGCCCTTTCGAGGTACTTGCTGACCCCTGCTTCGTGCACGGTGAGTGTCAGCTTGTTTCCGCAGTAGCACTTGCCCTTCAACGGTATCCGCCTGTACTTCGCGCCGCATTTCGAACACCGCAGCTGCTGCCCTGTGAAGCTCTTCAGGCTGCCCTGGATGTCGGGAAGCAGGTGCCTGGTTATTATCCTGTGAACCACATCCGCTGCATCTACAGCACGTATCTTCACGCCGAGCGCGATCTGTGCCCTGAGCTTGTCGTCCATGGATTCGAGTGAAGTGTATGCAGAAGAGGTGGGGCCCATGGAAATGTCATCGACCTGGTGGGTGAACCCAAGCCCCTCGTACTGAAGAACGGTGCCTATCCTGCCGCCGACAAGGTCCATCATCGGCTCGACCTCCTTCGGGTGTGCATATCTTTGGGTAGCCCTGTAGAACTCGATTGGATACCTCGCGCCAACATCCATGTTGTGCGCCTCCTTGTCTATCTCGTTCGGGTCAAGCTTTGTCGTGAGGACAAGAGGGGCGTCCATCAGCCCTCCGCGTTTCTCTGGAAGGAAGGACCGCGAGAAGTTCAGCAGACAGTCCATGAGCAGAATTATCGAATCTTCGTCTCCGTCGCAGTTGCGCCTTTTCGCCGCATGGAAGTAGGGATGGGCGTAGCCTGCGCGAGCCTCAGTGAAGCCAACTATCCGCGCGAGAACTCCGCCCGAAGTATGAGGTGCAAGGCCCACTACGAGGTGGCCCACCAGGTCCTCTTTCCTGGTGATGTTGTAGAACGCCTGAAGCCCGTAGAATCGCTCCAGGAGATCGTCGACAAACTGCGCAGCTCTCATGAGGTAGTCCGCACATGCATTCGGGACAATCACGTCTTGGACCTTGATTTCCACAAGCTGATCAGAGCTCTTGAGCTCTCTGCCAAGATGGTCCGTCACATAGCCGAGAGACCGAGCTGTGTTCGCATCAATCTCAATCTCCTTCGGCGTGAAATGGGTCAGTGGGACGTCGGTCGCGTCGACCCTGACTGTCCCATCCTTGAAGACGAAAACATCGTTTCTGGCTCTGAGGACGCCCTTCTCGACTGCCTCCGGAGTCTTGTTCCTCGAGACCATCCCCTGGACACCTTTGACCTCAATGGCACGCGTCTCCTTCAGACGGTCAAACGCTCTCTGGAAGAGCATGCCAATGGACACGTCCTGAATCTCGACAGCCCCGGTGGAGACCGTATGAGAACCGCACTCGCACTTGGCCAGAAAGCTCCTTCCACCGCAGACTGGACATGACCTCACGCCAAGCTCAACTCTGATCTCGCCCACATCAGCTGCGGCGTTCATCAGGCGTTGCGGCCCGCCGCTCGGGCCTACCGGGAAGAGGCCATGAGGAGGAGGCCTCATCCTTCTCTCCCTTGCTTTCTCCGGCCGGGCGACTCTCGCTCCTATTCGAGTGACCGCCCGAGGACGTATCTCGACTCCTGCGAGCGCAGACACCAGCTCCAGAGACTTCGCAGCACGGGGCGTCTCATTCGATTTCGAACATATCTTCCGGCCCGATCCCTTCAGACCTAGGACGAACATGATGGGCTTGGCGTACTTCTCGATAACGAGTTCGTTGTTGTCAACTCGATGGAGCGCACCGAGTCTCTCCAAGACCCGCTTCGTCGCATCTTCGTTCTGAATGCTCAGCGATCCGTTGTCCGCGCTTCCCGTTTCAATGATCTTCTTTCGCAGATAGAGGACTTCTTCAGTCGTGAGGTCGGACCAGAACAGGTTGAACTTCGGATGAAGCGGCACCTTGAATCTCTCGCTCATCCCCACAGCCTCTTCGAAGGTCGGATCCTCCCAGTTCTCGGGAAGGCTGCCAGCTTTCTCGAGCAGCTCCTCCCGATACCACTCCATGCAGTATCCGCCTGGCATCAGGAGATGATTGTTCTCAGCGAACTCGCCGTATGGGACGAGGATCTCGCCAACGTCCACAATCTCCTTGACTCGGCCCTTTATCGCATTCGCCTCCTCGATTGTGTTCGTCTGAACGAGGTCACCGTTGTCCAGAACAGCGATGGGGCCCTCGATGGTATTACAGGGCGTGATGGCACCTGCCTTTCCGGGCCTCTCGATCTTCAGCTGGGTCCCGATCGCCACGAACTCGTCAAATAGCATCATGGTAGCTGGGTTCATCCCCAAAGCCGCGAGGCCCGATGCCCTCGTGCGGCCGTAGCGAAGCCGAAAACCGCCGATACGCGAGGGATACGCAAGAACTGGTCTGCCTGCCAGCATGTCCTTGAGGAACTTCGTGCTCGGAGCGATTTCCGCACTCCCTTCCTCGATTCCCTTCTTCTTGAGGCTCAGGAACTGATCGATGAACTCCCAGCCGTCAATCCCGTGGCGTTTCACGTGTTTCTGGACCTTCGGCGCCTTCAGGCACAGCCCTTCGGCGATGACGAGGCATGCCCCTCCTCGGACTCGATTGGTCGATATCCTCTGGAGGTCCCTGAACCCGGCGATCTCAGCGTCCTCAGTCCCCTCACCATCGATGCATATCGGGGCATTTCTCGCGATGAGCTCTATCTCTTCGTTTGTCGGAGTGTATTGAAGGTGTTGACAGGATTTGTAGAGCGGGATTTCCTCCTTGAACCTCTGCACCTCCCCGTTCGTAGGGAGGTATCTTCCTATGCCGAGCTCCCTCCTCACGACGTCTGCGATGAGGACGCTCATGGCCTGGCCCGTTCCTCCTGCAGATCTTATCGGGCCCGCGAAGAACACCGTGAGGTAGTCCGAGCCGTCTGCATTCTTGTTTGTTGACACGCCCGCGATTCCTTCCAGAGGGGCTACAAGGATGCCTTCCGTGAGGACGGCGAGACCCAATCTGACGGCTCTCTCGATTGCGAACTCCCGGGACTTGGCTGGGAGCTTCGCGTACTCTCTCGCGATCAGCAGAGAGACCTCCTCCCTGTCGTGGTCCCTGCTCAGCTCTCGAATCCGAGACGCAACGCCTTCCACTTCCCAGTCCGATAGCAGCTTCTCCACCCGAGCGGCGAGGTCTGGGGCCTGAGGGATCTCAACGTCTAGCTCAGGATCGAGCCCACGCATCCTCGCCCGCTTGGCAACATCGTAGCAGACGTCGACCTCGCGCTGAAGGCTTGAGAAGTACTCCTCCATCGATTCGCTGCACACAACGCTCTTCATTCGCTCCCCCGAACACGAAGCCGCGGAGAACATGGCTCCCATCCGTCCGCGGACTCGCAAAGATGTGCAATCCCAGCACTTAATCGTGACCATCGGCTATAAGAGTTGCTGAGCCTTGAGCTTCTCCAAGAGCACCTCGATGAGCCTCTGAACACCTGCACCTGTCGTGGCTGAGATCTTGATCCTGTTGCTCTTTGTCCTCAGCAGATCGACCTTGTTCTCGACCTCGACAATCGGAACTGAAGAGAACTCATTCTTGATGCTATGCAACAGATGTTCCTGTTGTGCCATAGGGTATCCGCTCGTCTCTGTGGGATCGATCAGAAACACCACGATGTCTGCAAGATGTTTCAACGCAAGAATAGCGCGCAGCTCGATCGGGTTCCTCTCGCTCAGCTCTCTATCCAGCAGGCCGGGCGTATCTATCACTTGACACACGAAATATCTCTTCTCGAATGTCCCGACAGAGATCTCCTGAGTGGTGAAAGGGTACACAGCAACCCTGGGCTTTGCGGTGGAAATCCTCGCGACCAGCTGGCTCTTGCCAACATTCGGGGAACCTGCGATCACGATGGTGGGCTGCCCGGGATTGATAGCAGGGAACTTCTTCATGGTGTTTCGCGCAGATGCGAGGAACCCGAGCTCTCTATCCACCTGTTTGACCAAAGACGAAATCCGACCATAGGCCGACCTGCGAAGCTCGTCTATCCGAGGGATAGTTCTGGCAGAGGCCATTTCCCTGAGAGAGGATTTCGCGACCCTTGCCACGTTCCCCCTGCACCAGTCCATCGCGCCGAGAGACTTCTTCAGCTTGTCCTTGCCAATGGTCACATCTATGAGCTCAGAGTAGAACGGGCTAAGACGGTCAACGCTCGGAAAAGCCTTCACGTACCTCCCCATGGTCGTCACTATCGTGTCGTTCGCCGACTTCAACTTCCCAATGTTGATCCCTCGGACGCTCTCGAGTCTCGTTGCCCCTCGGAAATCGACTTTGGAGGCTTTTCGGAACGCCTTGTCCAGGAGCTCGTCAGCGGAGAGGACTGTTGGGATGTCGAACATGGGCCGCAGAGGGATGAGTCAAACTTCCGATAAACCCTGCTCTCGGAAACGAGCCCAAAAGCCTCTTATCGAGTGAATCATCTGTGGATAGCGACCTCAATGAAGAAGATCAGAGCGAGGAGGGGCAACAGGTTGCTCTGCAGAGGTTGGCGTCAGGAGGCCATCCTTCGGATGCTGCAGAACAACCTCGAGAACGCCGAAAAGCCCGAGGAGCTGGTAATCTACGGCGGCACTGGAAAGGCCGCGAGGAACTGGGAGTGCTACCATGCCATTGTGAAGGCGCTGGCCGAGCTCGAAGACGACGAGACGCTCCTCATCCAGTCGGGAAAACCTGTGGGGGTGTTCAGGACGACCAAGCTCGCGCCCAGGGTGCTCACCGCGAATGCGCATCTCGTGCCGAGATGGTCCACCTGGGAGGTCTTCCACGAGCTAGAGGCAAAGGGGCTCATCATGTTCGGACAGATGACCGCAGGCGGATGGGCGTACATCGGCACGCAGGGGATCCTCCAGGGCACCTACGAGACATTCGCCGCGTGCGCCAGAAAGAACTTCGGCGGCACTCTCAGGAACCGCCTTGTGTTGACGGGCGGCCTCGGTGGAATGGGGGGTGCTCAGCCCCTTGCCGTAACGATGAACGGAGGGGTCTGCCTCGCTGTCGAAGTGGACGAGAGGCGGATCAAGAGACGAGTCAAGATTGGCTATTGCGACATCATGGTCGATGACCTAGACAGGGCCGTCAGAATGGCCCTCGATGCCAAGAAGAAGCGAAGGGCTATCTCGATCGGACTCCTGGGCAACTGTGCGGAGACCCATCCAACTCTAATCAACATGGGCCTCGTACCAGATGTCGTGACAGACCAGACCAGCGCTCATGACGAACTGGGCGGATACATTCCCAAGGGCCTCAGTGTGGACGAAGCGGCCAAGCTCAGGATAGAGAACCCTGATGAATACAGGAAGAGGGCGTTCGATAGCATCGCAATACATGTGAAAGCTATGCTTGCATTCATGGAAAGAGGATCGGTCGTCTTCGATTACGGCAACAATATCCGAGGGCAGGCTCAGAGGGCGGGCGTCCAGAACGCGTTCGCATTCCAGGGGTTCGTGCCCCTCTACATCAGGCCGATGTTTTGCGAAGGTAGAGGGCCCTTCAGATGGGTTGCGATATCTGGGAATCCGCAAGACATCATCAAGACGGACAAGGTTGTGATGCGCGAGTTCAAGGACAACAGGCAACTAGTAAACTGGATAAGGCTCGCAGAGAAGAAAGTGCCGTTCGAAGGCCTCCCTGCGAGAGTATGCTGGCTTGGATATGGTGAGCGAGCTAGATTTGGCAAAATCATCAACAGGATGGTAGGAGAGAAGGAGCTCTCGGGGCCAATCGTGATCACAAGAGATCATCTCGATTGCGGTTCCGTCGCTTCTCCCAACAGAGAGACTGAAGACATGAGGGACGGGAGCGACGCGGTGGCCGATTGGCCAATGCTCAATGCGCTGATTAACACCGCCGCTGGGGCAGACCTAGTGGCCATACACAACGGCGGCGGCGTTGGCATCGGTTACTCGACTCATGCGGGCCTGTTGGTGGTCGCTGACGGAACCAAGGAAGCCGGAGAGAAGATAGAGAGGGTGTTGACCACCGACCCGGGAATGGGGATAATGAGACATGCAGATGCCGGATATCCCGAGGCGATCAGAGTCGCCAAGAGAAAGAAAGTCAAAATGCCAATGCTGGAATGAGAGAGCATGTACGATCTGAAGCTCAAGATCTGGCTGGAACGGGATGGCAAGTTCATCGTGAGCGATGGAAGGGCCAAGTTGCTCAGAAAGATCAAGGACACAGGTTCGCTCTCGAAGGCGGCAAAGGAGATGGGCATGTCCTACAGGCACGCCTGGGGCATCATACACCGTGTCTCCCAGAGCGCGGGCGGCAAGGTTGCGGAATCAACGCGGGGCGGCAAGGAGGGCGGAGTCACGAGGTTGACTGCCTTTGGCGAGGAGATCCTCAGAGAATACGAAAACAAGGCCGCATCCCTTCAGAGCCAATTCGAGAACGGCTGGAGAAAACCTTCGGTAACGGCCGATGGAATCGTTGTCAAGGGCGACGAAATCGCGCTGATCAAGCGAGGAAAGGAACCGTTCAAGGGTTCCTATGCGCTCCCAGGCGGATTCCTGGCCTACGGAGAGACGCTCCAGGACTGTGTGATCAGAGAGGTCCTTGAAGAGACAGGATTGAGGACGAGAGTGGTCGACTTGGTGGGCCTCTACTCTGCTCCAGATCGGG
>CAYOXJ010000073.1:0-6556 GCA_964407905.1 uncultured Thermoplasmata archaeon | reverse complement strand
GGCAAGAGGGCAATCGAGGACCATTTTGACAAGTCCTACGAACTCGAGCACAAGCTGCGGGAGTCTGGCAACTCTGATGCATTATCGGAGGTCCAGAGGATCGCATCGATGGCAGACATATTCTATATCAGACAGAAGGAACAGCTCGGACTCGGCCATGCGATACTCTGCGCGAAGAAGCATATTGGCAACGAGTCCTTCGCTGTGATGCTAGGCGATGACATCGTCGTCAATGAGAGACCGTGCATCGGCCAGCTGGCCGAGGTCTTTGAGGACATGGGCTCTTCAGTCGTCGGCGTTGAGCAGGTCCCGAGATCGAAGATTCACAGGTACGGCGTGATAAAGGGCAAGAGAGTCAGGGACGAGATATACAAGGTCGAGGATCTGATCGAGAAGCCCTCTCCCGAAGAGGCGCCATCCGATCTTGCGATCATTGGCAGATATGTGTTCCAGCCTGACATATTCTCCTTCCTGGAGAAGATAGGCCCTGGCAAGGGCGGAGAGTACCAGCTCACGGACGCCATGAGGCTGCTCTGCAGGAAGAGCGGCCTGTACGGCCTGAAGTTCAAAGGAAGAAGGTTCGACATCGGTAGCAAGGCCGATTGGGTCAGGGCAACCATCGCGCTGAGCATGGATAGGGAGGATCTTGCGAGAGAGCTGAGGCCACATATAGAGCAGCTACAGAAGAAGCACTGAATGTCTGGCTCCACTTTCCCCGTCGCTCGGTTGTCCATAACATATTATAGCTAGGTCGGGATTCCGCGATAGAGGTTCCGACCTTGAGGCTATTGGCGAAATACCACAGGATCGAAGACGCGCAGATCGGAGAGGACACGATTGTGCGGGACTACGTGAACCTGTACGGGTGCAAAATCGGGAAGGGCTGCAAGATTGCCGCGTACACCGAGATCCAGCGTGGAGTGATCATAGGCGACAGATGCAAGATCGAGGCTTTCGCGTTCATACCATCGGGCGTCACGATCGAGGACGAGGTCTTCGTCGGCCCCCAAGCATGCTTCACGAACGACCGCATCCCGAAGGCCGTTGGGGAATGGAAGGTCGTGCCAACACTCGTGAAGAAGGGCGCTTCGATAGGCGCCAATGCGACGATAATCTGCGGGATCACAATCGGCGAGAACGCCCTCGTTGGAGCGGGTGCGGTGGTGACCAAGGATGTGCCCCCGAATGCGATAGTGGTGGGATGCCCGGCTAGAGTGATAGGCGCAAGGGGGAGAGGCAAGGCCAGGAAGACCAAAAGGAAGGGCAAGAAATGAACGTTCCAATTGCGAAGCCAATCATGACTGAAGAGATGGTCGAAGCCGCGGCGAACGCCCTTCGGAAGGAGAAGTGGACGCTTGGCGAGAGCGTCACGAAGTTCGAGGAGGCCTTCGCCAAGATGTGCGGAACAAGGCATGCAGTCGCGGTCAATTCGGGCACTTCTGCGCTCCAGCTGGCACTCGAGTCCTCAGGGGTCAGGGCAGGGGACAGGGTGATCACATCGGCCATGTCATTCGTTGCGACGGCCAACTCATATGTCGGGTTCGGTGGTGTCCCCGGTTTCGTCGACATCCTTGAGAAGGAGTACACGATCGATCCGTCAAAACTGAACAGTGCGATCGACAAGAAGACGAAGGCAGTCATTCCGGTCCATCTCTATGGCCACCCTGCGAGGATGGACGAGATAAACGAGGGCGCGAAAAGGGCTGGCCTTCTGGTCGTCGAGGATGCTTGTCAGGCACATGGGGGATGGTACAAGGGGAAGAGAGCTGGCAACCTCGCGGATGTCGGGTGCTTCTCGTTCTACCCGTCGAAAAACATGCATGTGGCAGGCGACGGGGGCATGATCACCACGAACGATGACAGGCTCGCGGACATGTGCAGAAAGATGAGGAACTGCGGGCGCAAGAGCCAGTACGAGCACGACGTGGTTGGCTACACCATGAGGATGAATACGGTGAACGCCGCAGTCGGTCTTGAGCAGCTCAAGCACCTTGAGGAATGGAACGAGAAGCGTAGGGCGGCAGCGAAGCAGTATGATGGTCTTCTGAGAGGTGTCGGCGACATAGCCCTGCCGCCGCAGCCGACCAAGGAAGTAGTGCCAGTGTTCCACCTCTACGTGATCAGGACGAAGAAGAGGAATGAGCTGAAGGCCTTCCTCGAATCGAGGGGTGTGGGAGTCGGGGTGCACTATGAGATTCCAATCCATCTCCAGCCCGTATACAAGGAGAGGTTTGGCTTCAAGGAGGGGCTGTTGCCAATCACAGAGCGCCTGTGCAAGGAAGTTCTCGTCCTCCCGATGTTCGCGGACATAACTGTTGAGCAGATCAGGTACGTCTCAGATTGCGTCAAGGAGTTCTTCAGCAGGTAGATTGAGATGGCGAAGTTCAATGTCGGGGTCATAGGCGTCGGCTACTGGGGCAAGAAGATCGTGGACGAGTACACGAAGATCGAGAACGTGAATCTGATGGGCGTCTCGGACCTGGACGAGAAGAATCTGGCATTCTGCGCAGACAGATATGGGGTGAAAAACGGATACAAGGAGTACGAGCTTCTTCTCGCTCAGAAGGACCTTCAGGCGGTCAATGTGTGCACCCCGAACGCGGCGCATTACAGAATATGCAAGGATGCTCTTGAAGCAGGAAAGCATGTGCTCGTAGAGAAGCCGATCACGCTAAGCTCGAAGGAGGGCAAGGAGCTCGTTGCGCTGGCACAGAAGAAGACCCTCACCCTTTCGGTCGGACACATCTTCAGGTTCAACAATGCGCTTGCTGAGATCAAGCGGCTGATCAAAGAGGAGAAGTTCTTCGGGAAGCTCTTTCTTATGGAGCTCAACTGGACCAACTTGGAGAAGGCTTTCCCGGACAGGGATGTCTTGTTCGACCTCGCCCCACATATGTTCGATATACAGAACTACCTTCTCGATCAGTGGCCGGCTCAGGTCATCTGCACAGGTGGGTCATACAGGCGCAAAGAGGGCGAGGAGACCGCCTACATCATGTGCAGATTCAAGGACGGACTGATATCCATGGCAAACATCAGCTGGCTCGTGCCCAAGAAGACGAGACAGATACTGATCGTCGGCGAGTCCAGGTCCGCCCTCATCGACGCCGTCGGGCAAGAGGTGACGGTGTACGAGAGTGGCTACACCTACAGGCTCGGCGTGGAGCGCAACAACACTATCAGAGACGAACTCATGCACTTCATGAAGTCAATCGGCGACCCGTTGACGGAGACGAAGAACAGCGGCGCGATCGGCCTGAGGACGATCGAGCTGATCGAAGCGGCGAAACGATCGATGACAGAAGGCAAGGCAATATTGGTGTGAGCGCACAAACGGATGCCATTTTATAGCCGCTCAGCGGATTCACTCGAAGATGTCATCGACACTCATGCTTCTCTCAAACCCGCACAGGCCTGACCCGCGGGTACTACTCGAAGGCAGAATGCTTTTGGAGGCGGCCATTGGTGTGACCCTGATCGCATGGGGCAGAGAAGATGGCTGGGCGAAGCACTCCGAAGAGGCCGGAATAAGAGTGATTCGTGCGGGCCCCCTGTGTCCAACCAGATCTCCTATGAAGGTCTTTTCTAGGCTGCCCAGGTTCTGGTGGAACGCCCTTAACGAATCAAAGAAGCTCGAGTTCGATCTCGTGCACGCCCATGACTTCGACACCCTGCCATTAGGGTTGGCCATCTCCAGCCTTTCGGGCAGGCCGCTGCTTTACGACGCTCACGAGCTGTACGCCAAGATGATCGAGAGCGAGGCAGGACCCTTGTCGAAGCTTGTATGGATCTGGGAGAGACGCTGCGTCCGGAGGGCTGACGAGGTCATCACTGTGAGCGACTCATTGGCGAACGAGCTCTCCATTGGGAGAAGGACAAGGGCCCGCGTGGTTACTACGAGCCAGGACCCCTCAGGGGCCATAAGAACGGATTCACGAGAGACCCGTGAGAAATATGGCCTGACTGGCTTCGTAGTCTCATACCTTGGCGCTCTGGAACCAGGGCGCTTTGTCGAGGAGTTCATATCGTCTTTCAGCCCTGGGGAAAAGGTCTCTCTAATGATCGCGGGAAGCGGGACTCTTGAGCCCCTGGTGGCGAAGGCATCGCTCCACGACTCCGCGGTGAGGTTCGTCGGAAGGGTCGATGTAGATGAAGCGCTCAGAATAACGCGGGCGAGCGACCTAGTCCTAGCTATGATGGACCCCTCAAACCCGAACAATGTTGTTGGCACGCCCGGGAAGATCATCAATGCACTGGCAGTAGGCAGGCCCGTAATTACGACCGAGGGCCTGCAGATAGGGGATAGAATCAGCAAGGTAGGCGCGGGCATCGTCGTGCCCTACAATAGAGCAGCATTCAGGGATGCGGTGCTCAGGGCCATGGGCGATCAGAGGGGGCTGGCCGAAATGGGCAAGAAGGGCAGGGCTCTGTACGAAAAGGAGTTCTCCTGGGAGAAGAGCAGGGAGGGCCTCCTCAAAGCCTACAGTGCCCTTCTCGGGCGTTCCCGAGCCGAAACTCGTAAACAAGTATTATATACTCGCTAGGCCATTTTATTGTCTGTCCGACAGATGTCGGACTTCATGGGATGGGATGCAGAGGACAGCGATTGCCATACTGTTCACTCAGTGCATGTTTTCGCACCCCTCGTGGAGAGGAATCAGATGTACCTGAAGGAGATAGAGCTCGAGAACTTCAAGTCGTTCGCCCGCAAGACGAGGGTCCCCCTGCTCGAGGGATACACGTGCGTCACAGGACCCAATGGCGCGGGCAAGTCGAACATCGCTGACGCCATCCTGTTCGTCCTAGGCCCTCGGAGCTCAAGGGTCATAAGGGCGGGGAAGCTCACGGATCTCATTTTCAACGGCGGGAAGGACAAGAAGCCCGCTTCCGAATGCAAGGTGAGCCTGGTCTTTGACAACTCAGACAGGTTAATACCGATTGACTCCGAGACCGTGAAGCTCACGCGTGTCGTGAGGATCTCGGACAACGTCGACGGGTACTACTCCTATTTCTACGTGAATGACCGGAAGTCATCCCTTGGCGAATTCGACAACCTGTTGGCAAACGCGAGGATCAGCGCTGATGGTTACAATTTCGTCCAACAGGGTGACATCACCAGGATAGTCGAGATGACCAACCTTGAGCGAAGGAGGATTCTCGACGATATCTCTGGCATCACGAAGTTCGACGAGGACATCCAGAGTGCGGAGAAGGAAAAAGGCGCTGCCGAGGAGAACATCCAGAGGCTTTCCATAATACTGGACGAGATCAAGAAACAGATGAGACAGCTGGATTCTGACAGAGAGGGCGCACTGAGGTACAAAGACCTTCATGACAAGCTGCAGCTTGCACAGGCTTGCATAGTCGTCAAGCAAAAGGAGTCAGTCGAGAGAGAGATATCATCGATAAACGAGCAGATCACTAACTACACCGCAGAGAAGGACAAGGCGGAGAAGAAGAAGGAAGAGCTGGCCAAGGACCTTGCTGAGATCACAGAGCAGCTCGCGGAAGTGGAGGCGGAAATCGCGGAGAGGGGCGGAGAAGAGGCAAAGGAGATCAAGGAGAAGATCGACAGCATCAGGATCGAGATTGCCAGAGCCAAGGATGCTGCCCAGAACTCCGAAGAGATGACAGCCTCGCTGAAAGAGGTCAAGCAGGCACAGGCTGAAGACCTGAAAGCGGTCGAGGAAGACCTCGCAGCCCTCGAGGGGAAGCTAGCACCCCTCAAGAAGCAGAATGGGGACAAGTCCGAACAGCTGGCGGAGAAGCGGGGGAAGCTCCAGGAGCACCAGGACGAAGTGTCGAAATCCGACTCCGAGCTGAGCGCTCTGCAGAAGGAGTCCCTCGAGCTGTCCTCTGAGCTCACCTCCAAGGCAGAGAAACTGCATGCTCTCGTCCTCGAAGAGGATAGGCTTGACGAGAAGATATCGAGGCTGAGGGTAGACATCGCGAATCTCGAGGAGACAAAGAAGACATACGAGTTCGAGCTGAAGGATTCTGAGTGGTCGATCAATGAGCTGAGGAACGAGACGAAGTCAGCGACCCAGGGAGTGAAGAAGCTCCAAGAGGAATACCAGACAAAGAGGAACAGAGAGAGGAAGCTCCTCGAGCAGTTCCAAGACCTCGAGAATGCCATCAAGAGCCTCACGAGAGAGTACAACCAGCTAAAGGCGGAGGCCGAGGCCGTGGACCTCATCAAAAAGGGGTACAACAACGCGGTGAGCGCAATACTCGAGGCGAGGGACAAGGGCTCGATAAGGGGAATCCACGGGACGGTTGCTGAGCTGGCAGAGGTCGACGACAAGTACGAGACCGCGCTCAATGTCGCGGCAGGACCCAGAATGCAGGCCATTGTCGTCGACTCGGATGCTGTTGCATCCGACTGCATCAACTACCTGAAGAAGAACAGAGTTGGCAGGGCGACCTTCCTGCCCCTCAACAAGATGATCGATGGAAGGCCCAGAGGAAAGGCGATACTTGCGGCAAAGACTTCCGAGGGATTCGCAATCGATCTCGTCAAGTTCGAAGAGAAGTACAGGACCGCTTTCTGGTTCGT
>CAYOXJ010000072.1:0-6647 GCA_964407905.1 uncultured Thermoplasmata archaeon | reverse complement strand
TAAGGCTGAGAGGATCTATTGTCCTGTTTGCCAGGCCAGATTCAAATTCCTGGAGGGATGGAAAGCCGGGGACGCAGTGATTTGTCCGATCTGTGGACAGACCCTCCGGCTTGAGAGCGGATCTGAAGGCTGGGTCGGGACCCGCCCTGAGAAAGGGACGGAACACGAGATCCGCGAGCGGATCGATCAGTACGCGAAGCTCAAGGGATACGTGTTCAATGAGATGAGGGAGGAGCTAGTACAAGGCCTGCTCGGAAAGAATCGGCGCTTTGGTGACTTCTACTGTCCCTGCAGGATGGAGCACGTTCCGGAGTACCAGTGTCCATGCAAGCCCACCCGCGGAGGTGACGTGGAGAGGAACGGGAAGTGCTATTGTGGGCTGTTCTGGAGGAAGCCGTAGCGGCTAGTCCTCGTGGAGGGCGCCCCGTGGGCAGCTCGAGACACATATTGCGCAGCCGGAGCACCTAACCGGGTCAAAGACCGGCCTGAAGGTCTTCTCGTCCACGAACAGGGCTTTGGTCGGGCAGACTCTGGTCACAGGACAGTACGGATTCACGTCGCACAGCTCATACTTGAATGTGACTGGCATATTGTCCGGGCTAGGCCATGCCGCTCCCGCTAGATAATGGTTGTGCATGATTAGTGCACAATCGAGAAAGACCGAGAGTATGGCATGTCGACGGTCGTTCTCAATTTCTGCATTAGGCTCAAAAGTGAGAAATACATCGCAACCCGATTGAGCATGATGTGCCCCAGGACAGCCTAGACAGGACTCTAGAGCTCACGACCTCGATCATGAGCATGAGAGATGTCAACACTCTTCTGAGGAAGGTGGCCGACAGCGTCACGGACGACTTCGGCTTCGAAGGATGCGATGTTTTCCTGATCAACGAGGAGAAGGATGCCTACATCCTGAGGGTTACGAAAGGGTTTCCGCGGACTATTGCCGAGAAAGTGGAGGGCTATGCACTTTCCACGAAGAGGGTTCAGGGCTATCTCGCGCTGGCGGAACGGCTCGGGAGGTTCACGTATCTCTACAAGGCGAAACCAGGGGAGAACGCCAGCGACTACCGCAGCATCATGCACCCGGAACGCACGAAGCTTCCCAGGCTGCACGAAGACGACTGGCATGAGCTAGATGTGCTCTACGTGACCTTCGAGGACTCCGTTGGCAACATCATAGGTCTTATCGAACCGGACTCCCCGAGAAACAGCAAGCTCCCAACGGGATCGCTCGTGACGAACCTGGAGATATTTGCCACGCTCACATCGATTGCTATCACGAACGCCAAACTGATGGAGACGCTGGACAAGACGGTGAAGCTGTACAAGGCGATGCTCGGATCCGTCGCTGCGCTTCAGGAGCCCGTCGATCTGAAGACGACGTTGCAGAGGATTGGCGAGAAGCTTGATGAGCTCGTGCCCTTCGATGAACTAAGTGTCTACTTGGCCGATTGGGAAAAGAATCTCCTTGTGCCACTCTACGCAACGGGACCATATGCTGAGGAGGTCATGGCTGACATCGGACCACCCACGGGCCTCGCCGGCGAGGTCGCCAAGAGCGGGAAGGTGGAGATTGTCGAGGACTCAGTGAACGATCCGCGTGTGGAGGACATTCCGGGACTCGAGGATATTGAGATTAGCCAGACGATCATGGCAGTGCCGCTGAGGGGCAGACGAGGCGTCGAGGGCGTCTTCGAGTTGTACAGAGACAAGAGCCGGAAGTTCACGGAGACAGAGTACGTCGTTGTCGAGCCTTTCGCAGCCCATGCTGCTGTCGCTCTCGAGAACGCGAGGCTCAGGGAAGAACTGAAGGAAAACCTCGATTCCGTCCAGAAGGCTTATGAAGAGATGAAAGATCTCGACCACATGAAGGACAGTCTCGTGGACACAGTATCCCACGAGCTGAGAACTCCGCTGACGACAGTCATGGGTTACCTGGAGATGGCATCCGTCGGATTGTATGGCGATGTGCCGCCGAAGATGAAAGAGAAGTTCGAGACGATGTTGGAATCCGTCAGAAGGATAAACCAGCTTGTTGGGGCAATGCTCGAGATGTCCCGGCTCGACGAAAAGACCTTGACGCTCGACCTCGAGCCGATAAACATCGCGATGATCACAAAGGAGGTCCTGCACGACCTTGAGGCCGACATCCAGGAGAGGAATCACAAGATAACAGTGCTCTTTGGAAGCGATCTGCCCGTCGTGGTCGCGGACCGGCTGAGAATATTCGATGTCATCGAGAACCTCGTGAGCAACGCGGTCAAGTACACACGCCCAGGCGGCTCGATAGCGATTGGCGCGGACATCCTTGGCGGGAAGATGCACATGTGGGTCAGGGACAACGGAATAGGTATCGCCAGAGAGGACCAGGACAAGATCTTCGACAGATTCTTCGTCGCTGAAGCGGGTCTGACCCGGGCGGACAACAGGGTGGGAATAGGCCTTCACATAAGCAGGGAGATCGTCCGGAGGCACGGTGGCGAGATGTGGTTTGAGAGCATGAAGGGGCAAGGGAGCACCTTCCATTTCGCAATACCCGTGAGGCCGGCCAAGGCCAAGTAACTGCTCTGAAAATGTCTACTCCCTATCATTAGCTTGGGCGAATCGCGCTTTTTGAATTCAAGTCGAGAGAAGAGCAGGAATATGATTTCGAGGCAGTCTCTCGGGGCCACTCACATCTCGCAGGACAGCTTCTCGAACACCTCAGGCGGCGGCCACGAAGGATCCTCCATCAGGTACCTGTGCATCGCCCTCGCCGCGCGCTTTCCATCGCCCATTGCGAGTATGACCGTTGCCGCGCCCGACGCGATATCGCCTCCGGCGAACACTCCCTTCTTCGAAGTCCTGCCCTCAGGGTCAACAGCGATCGTGCCCTCCTTCGTCGTTTTCAGGTCAGGGGTAGTCATGGGCACGAGTGGGTTCGGGCTCTGGCCGATCGCGACCAACACCGTCTGAGCGTCGATGAAGAACTCCGAGCCCGGGATTTTGATCGGCCGCCTCCTCCCTGAGGCGTCTGGCTCGCCCAGCTGCATCCTGATTGCCTTCACCTGCTTGACGTTGCCGCAATCGTCGCCCGTGAACTCCAGTGGCGCCGCGAGCAGCTCGAACCTCACTCCTTCCTCCTTTGCGTGGTGGATCTCCTCTCTTCTCGCGGGCAGCTCCGCATCGGACCTTCTGTAGAGAATCACGGACTCCTTGCAGCCCAGCCTGAGAGCAGTTCTTGCGCAGTCCATCGCGACGTTGCCGCCGCCGATGGTCACCACACGCTCGCCGACGCGGACGGGCGTGTCGTATTCCGGGAACTTGAACGCCTTCATCAGGTTGGTCCTCGTGAGGAACTCGTTGGCCGACATAATGCCATTGAGGTTCTCCCCTGGCAGGTTCGTCCAGTCGGGCAGGCCGGCCCCTGTGCCAATGAAGACCGCATCGTACTCCTTCAGCAGCTCATCGACCGTCTCGAGCTTGCCGACGACGAAGTCGTTGTGGACGTCGACGCCCGTCCGCCTGATGTAGTCGACCTCTGCCTTCACGATTTCCTTGGGCAGCCTGAACTCTGGGATACCGTAGATGAGCACCCCGCCGCAGTACTGGAGCGCTTCGAAGATCGTGACCTTGTGGCCCAGCTTGGCGAGGTCGCCCGCAACGGTGAGCCCCGCTGGTCCTCCGCCGACGACCGCAATCCTCTTGCCCGTTGGCGGGGGCACCTCGATCTTTCCGTGCTTCTGTTCCCTTCTCTCCCAGTCAGCCAAGAACCGCTCCAGCCGCCCAATGCCCACTGGCTCGTTCTTCTTGCCGACGATACAGAGGCCCTCGCACTGGTTCTCGTAGGGACATACCCTGCCGCACACCGCAGGCAGATTCTGTTTCTCCCTGATGATTCTGATGGCCTCATCGAACTTGCCCTCCTGGGCCTGTCTAATGAATGCCGGTATGTCGATCTCGACGGGGCAGCCGTCCATGCACACCTTCCTGTTGGGGCCCCGCTTGCACTGAAGGCATCTCTGCGCCTCCAGAATCGCAGTCTGGGCGTCCTGTCCCAAGGGCACCTCGTCGAAGTTGTGTATGCGCTCCTTCGGGTCCTGCTCGGGCATCGGGTACTTCTTGGGGATGATCTTCTTTGGCTTCTTCTCTTCCTCGGGCATCTAGGCCGCCTCCATGAACCTTTTCAGAGCGACCTGCTCCTCGGGGATGTACCTCTTGTTCCTGGCAGTCAGGTTCTCGAAATCGACCTTGTGGCCATCGAACTCGGGGCCGTCGACGCACCCGAACTTCGTCTTGCCATCGATTATGACCCTGCACGAGCCACACATGCCGGTCCCGTCGACCATGATCGGGTTGAGGCTGACCACAGTCGCGATGTTGTGCGGCCTCGTGATGTTCGCGATGACCTTCATCATGATGATTGGGCCGACGGCGTAGACTAGATCGATCTTCTTGTTCTCCGCTATCAGCTTCTTCAGCACGTCGCTGACGAAGCCGTGATGGCCCTTCGAACCGTCATCGGTGCACACATAGAACTCATCGCTGACGGACTCGATCTCCTTCTCGTAGATCAGGAGCTTCTCGTTCCTCGCGCCAACTATATTGATAGTCCTGTTGCCCGCCTGCCTAAGAGCGCGGACAACCGGGTACATCAACGCCAGGCCGATGCCGCCTCCGATGGAGACGACATTCCCGTACTGCTTCAGATGTGTCGGCAGGCCCAGGGGACCGACGAGGCTGAACAGCTTCTCTCCAGCCTTCATCCTGCCGAGCTCCCTTGTGGTCTTGCCGACTTCGAGCGCTGCGATCGTGACTGTGCCCTTGTCGGGAGAGAAGTCCGCCATCGTGAGCGGGATTCTCTCGCCGTGCTCCGTCGGTGTCAACATCACGAATTGACCTGCCTTGGCCTTCTTCGCGATATGAGGGGCGTGGATTTCCAATCGTATGACATCCGGCGTGAGCTTCTCCGACTTCACTATCTCGTACATGTTCACACTCTTCCCGTCGCTCGCCCGAAACCACGGCCGAGCGGGCTGGAACGAGGCCGTGATGCCTGTGGTCGCGGGATTCCCACATTCATATATAAGTTCTCTCAGAATACGACTAAAAGGGATACGATTTCCAGAAGACTGGGGGCGATTTCTGATGGAAATCTGAACCCCGTCAGAATGAACTCCTCGTCGTCCGAAAAAGATTCGCCAACGCAGTATCCTGGCTAGTCTCCGACGTCCTGCATCTGCACAGCGCCTGCAAGCGTCACGAGCGGGACAGCCTCGATCTTTCTGTAGACCTCCTCAGGGGCTTTGGTGACGCCGTCGACCCGGAGAAGGAACCCCTCCACCGGGATTCCGAACAGGCGTTCGTTCTCTCTGAGGTACGGAAGGACGAGCCTCCAATCTGCTTCTGTGAGCCTGGAGATTCTTCCCCCGTTCAGCTGATCCTCGCCCACGGATTTCCTCGGGTCTCGGATATAGATCGCACCGCCTGATGCGAGCGAGAACAGGTTGCCGCCGGGATATGGCGCGGGCAGATCGATCGGGCTGCCCTTCGCGTCGAAGCCCATGCCGTTGAGGACCACAAAACCTCCTCCGTAGAGCGGGTTTCCCGCCATGAACGATTCGGCAAGGTAGTCAAGACATGTGCCGTTTATCACGACCTTCGGCTTTCCTACCGCGTTGATCAGCGGACGGCCAGCAGCGTTTCCAAGAACAAAGGCCTCGCCACCTTTTGCGCCGTACAGGAACGTCTGGCCCACATCGCCGTGTACCACGAGCTTGCCATCGCTCAGTATCTGCCCGAGCTGATCCTGACCGTTCGAGTGCACGACGACCTCTGCGCCATCAAGCCCTGAGCCGAGGTAGTCTCCTGGGCTTCCGTAGACATCCACTCTGAAGCCCTTCGACCTGGGCCCCAGACCACATCCTATGAACCGCTGGCCATGGACGCCAACGACGATGACTCTGTTCCACCCAAGGTCTCTCGCCCTCTTGATCGCGAACGACACTCCCTGCTCGCCCTCCATCGGGAAGTCCTCGCAGTCTATCACAAGCCTGTCGTACGGCGATACTGCCTGCTGCAACTTCCCGAGGTTCTTCATGTCCACGAGTGAGAACAGAGAGTGCCCAGTCTTCTCGACCCGTTTGGCAGATCTGAGGATCCTTACAACAGCCTCGTGCGCCTTCTCGATGACCCTGCTCCGCCTGAACCGCCCAGGCGCGTATCTCCTGTCAATGATCATCGTGAGGAGCTCAACCGCCTCGTCCATGGCAGCGTCGCTCCGTCCAGCGTGCTCGACCATTTGGGCCAAGGCATCCAAGAGCTCCCGACCAGAGATTTCCGGCAGCTTGCTCACGAACAGCTCGAATGCGGCCTGAGGGCTCTTGCCTCTTATCAGCCCCATTCCGAGGGAGCTGCCCTTCGGTTTCCTGAGAATTGGCTCTGCGAGGACGATGTCCTCTGCGCGGTCCCAGCCATCATAGGGTGCTGTGACGGGAGTCCCGAATTTGTTGGTGCATATCAGGCGCTTCTTCTCGGAGACGGCTTCCTCGCTGTACAAGCTGAATATGAACGCTCCGCCATCTGTGTGGCTCCCTCCTCTCGCGTTCCAGTAGAGGTCCGCTCTCAATGGCACGGATCTGAACTCCGTCGAGATGCTTTTCAGG
>CAYOXJ010000071.1:0-6703 GCA_964407905.1 uncultured Thermoplasmata archaeon | reverse complement strand
GAGCCAGTGATGGCCGCACGGTCGGAGCCGAATGGAACGAGTGGCATGGGGGCGGTGACCTGAGAGGTCACCACCCGATGACTTTACAGAACCACGAGATCAGAGCTCGCCTTCCTTTGCCTTCTTCTGTAGGCGCTTGCCTCGATCCTTCGATGAGAAACCAGTTGCCTTCTCAAGAAAGGTGTTGTATGCCTTAATCGTGCTCTGGGCCACATCGTTCTCGACACTCGTGTCCATGACTGTATCGACGCAGAGCGCGTTCTTCTTGCAGGGCCACGCAGTGAGCTCCTTCAGCGCGCCGAATGACGAGACGAGCTTGCCGTCCTTCTCCTGGACATTGCCGAATACATCCCGCATGTGGGTCTTGAGTTTCTCCGGCTGGATGTTCTCTTGGTGCCCTCTGCGAACCTCGTACTCCTGCATGGTATCGACCCTGAGGGCCTAAGCTCGATGCCTCTTGAAAAACCTTTGGAGGTCGGGCGTGCCGCCCATCACAAATCCTTCGGCATCCATTATCGCCTGCCAAAGCTCCCTGCACGAGCAGTCTGGAGAGCCCAGACGCGATGAGTCCTGGCTCAGCGAGAAAGCCCTCACCGAGTCGAGGACGGCGCCATCGCACTTACCACAGTTGTGTGCACCGCGCTCCTTCCCGCCACCCGTCGGGTCGCATATGAGCTTGCACTTGGATCCTGCTGATGCTTTCAGCACTTCGAGAACGCTCCAGAGCCACGGCGGCCTGTACGACCAGTCTCTCCAAAGCCTCTCCACAACTGTGCCCTTCTGGACGTTGACTGGGTTAAGTGATACCGCGTAGCTCCGCCGTGATGCGAACTCCGTCGTGCTCACAGCGTCTGCGACCGCTTCTGCCTCTGTGAGGAACGGGGGCTTCAGCAAAACATATGTGCGGAGAGGGAGCCCTCGTTCTTGGAGAACGGACGCAGCTCTTTCGTAATCGCTTACGGTCAGTCCCTTGTTGATGGAGTAATTCAGAACGTTGTCGTTCGAGCTCTCCAGGCCCACAGCAACCTCCAACTTCTCGTGTATTCCTAGCGCTTGGTCAATCCTGCTCGGCACGACGTACTCTGGTCGGGATTCGAAGAGCAGCCTCCAGTCTCTGTCTGCACACGTCCTCAGAATCGTCTCTGTACATTCGATCGGCATTTCGCACTCATCAAGAAAGGATCCTGAAGTGTAGATCTTCAGAAATTCGATCTCCTCGAGCTTGTTCACTCCAGACTCGAACTGCCTCTCGATGTCCTTGGGGGTGACGTTCGGGTTCGACTCGATGTTGTATCCGCACATCGAGCATCCGCCCTTGTGAAAATGGCTGCATCCTGTCGTGTGCAGGATGACAACTCCAACGTCTACGATCTTGCCATCCAGATGCTCCTTCTCTCTCCAGACAGAGGCAGGTGTCTCTTCCCTTTTCGTGCGGTATCCACTTCCCTTCTGTCCGAGCCTCTCGCCACGTTGCATGCGCATACCAGAGAAGAGGTTCTCGGTCAGAGGTCGTACGGCTTCAAGGTCCGTCTGCCGTTCCTCTTTGCCCGTCTCGCAGCGTTCTCGATCATCTCGTGGACCTCTTTGTCCAGCTCGTAGTAGAAACCCTCGGAGACCCTGAACCCTTCTCCGACAACATCTTTCACATCCGAGACCTTGATGATCATTTTGCCGTTGCGCATGGCCGAGACGGACATAATCTCCCCCTAGATACTTCGAGCGGGCTTAGCACTAATGCTTGTGGCCTTTTTATGATTTTCCGTCCCGTTGCGCCCACACAAAGCTTTTTCGTGCGGATTCTTCTATGGGAACGGCGCAGACATGGACGTCCAATCCAAGTTCGAACTTGCATCCAGAGCCGCCCTGGAAATCGTCACACCAGAAGAGCTCAGAACGTTGTTTGAGACGAACTCCAAGCCGAGTGCGTACATCGGCTACGAGCCGAGCGGCTTCGTGCATGCGGGCCAACTCATCACTGCCGCCAAGATTGTCGACCTGCAGAGCGCCGGTGTGGGCGTGACGGTGTTCCTTGCAGACTGGCACGCTCTGATAAACGACAAGCTCGGGGGCAAGATTGAGAACATCAGGGTGTGTGGTGAGTACCTCAGGGAATGTTTCCTGGCAGCCGGCGTCAAGGACTCGGCGAAGTTCGTCTGGGCCAGCGAGCTCATTGACCATGCGAGCTACTGGGAGAAGTTCATTCGGATCGCGAAGGCGAGTTCGCTGATGCGCATCAAGCGCGCGATGACGATCATGGGCCGGACCGAAGATGAGGCGGAGATCGACGCGTCCAAAGTCATGTACCCGCCGATGCAGGCTGCAGACATATTTGAGCTCGGCGTAGACATCGCTCTCGCCGGGATGGACCAGCGCAGGGCGCATATGCTGGCCAGGGACGCGGCCGAGAAGCTTGGCTGGAAGAAACCCATCGCTCTCCACACCCCTCTGTTGATGGGCCTCACAGGCGGAGGGCGAATGGATCCCGTCGAGGCAAAGATGTCCAAGAGCACCCCGGAGAACGCTATCTTCATGCACGACACCCCCCAGGAGATCGCAAAGAAGGTCGCGAATGCATTCTGCCCGGCCGAGGTCGAAGGGAACCCAGTCATTGACATCATGAAGCTGGTAGTGTTTCCCAGGCTGGATTCGGTGCACATCGATCGGCCAGCGAAGTACGGCGGTCCGATAGAGTTCTCGAGCTATCAGGATTTGGAGAACGCGTACGCATCCGGGAGACTTCACCCGCAAGATCTGAAGAGGGGGGTTTCGGACTCGCTCTCGAAGGTCATGGAACCCGTGAGGCAGTATTTCCAGAAACACCCGAAGAACCTGGAGAAGGTCCAGGCTCTATCTGTCACCTGATGAGTCGAGCTTGCGGAGGAGCTTCATTGCGTGCTCGGCAGAGATGTTGAGCATCGCCTCAACGTCGCCGATCCCTGTTATCCCGGCCGCTCCTGGATGTCCTCCGCCGCCGTTCGCGGTCTCGGAGCCTACTGCGCCCAAGAGCTTGCCCAGATGTATTCCCTTTCGGACCATCGCCTGGGTTGCTCTCGCACTGATTCTGAATTGGTTGTCTCTCTGAGACCCGACGAAGACTATGTCCGCGCCGAGCGAGAGCAGGACTTTGCACACGGAGGCCTCAAATGCGCTGCCCTGGGAGATCGCAACTATGTGCTCCCCGACCTTCCAGTACCTCAGCCGCTGAGCACCCTTCAGCTGGGATATCCTCTCGGAGATGTCTGCCTCAGCGTCGACGAGGTTCATCACTTCGTCCATCTGGATGTTGTGAGCGCTCATCAGCTCAGAAAATGTGACCAGAGTGCTCGGCCTTGCGAACTTGAAGTACCCTGTGTCCGTGAGCATCCCAAAGAGAAGGCCGAGGGCGACCTCTCTTCGTGTGCTCTTGCCAACGGACTTCAGAAGCTCGAATATGATCTCCGAGCAGGAGCTCCTGGAGTCGTCGCAGTAGTACATCATCGCCGCGCTCCACTTGTCGTTCCTCGCGTGATGGTCTATCACAAGCGCCTTCGCGAGGTCGAACTCGCCCGTCAATTGCTCTGGACCCGATGTGTCGAGAATCAGAAGGCGCTTCGCAACGACGGCGTCAACGTTATCCTGTGTCTTGATGTCGAGCTCCTTGGCCACGAGCTTCGAGATTCGGTCGAGTCCGCCTGGTGTCCCCACGGTGACGTTCGGAAAAGCGTTCTGGATCGCAAACGCGCTTGCAAGAGCGTCCGCGTCAGCGTTGCCGTGCAGGAGCACGAGCGTCCCACCTTCTTCCGCGAGCTCTTTCGCAATACTGGAAAGCACGGGTAGGTGTGAGAACTGACGGAATATAAAATATGTGTCAGGGCCCTCGATACATTGTACCCTCAAGGGCTGGAACAGGCCCCGGCCCTCATTCGCCGTCCACTTCGGGCTCCTCTTCCTTCTTCGGGCCAGGCACGGCGGGTGTTACGGGACCTTGCAGCGCTTGTGTTATCTGCTGCTGGAGGCTCTGGTGTCTCTCTCTGAGATGCTTGTCCTGCCTGTCCAGCGTCTTGATCCTGACCTCCGTGGTCTCCTTCTGCTCCTTCAGCTCGCCGAGGAGTGCGGGCCTGTCCTTGACCTGGATCAGGAGCGAGCCCACGTTCCTGAACACGGTCGCGTCCTCCGGCAGCCTCTCAAGTTCCTGAACGGTCTTCTCGAGCTCCCGGACCTGCGCCTCAAGCTGTATCTTCTGCGTGGTCACCATCTGGATCTGTTGGGTGAGCTGCTGAAACTGCGCGATCTGGTTCTGAACCTTGGGTGGAATGTTGTCCATCATCTCTTCACCGCCTCCTTCGCCGTCTCCTCTGCCACATTGGTCCATCTGATATAAGAGTTCAGGGCCGCCCTGAGCGCATTGTGGTCCTCAGCTTCTATCCTTATGACAACCTCACCGCCCCGTCGTTCGACGGACACCTTGGTTCTCGGTATGCGCTCGGCCAGTTCCGGCGAGAGCGCTCCCGCAACCACCTCAGCGTGCTCGGTCATGACTGTCAGCTCGCCCCTGCTCGACAAGGTCATCGGCCCTTGATAGCCTTCCGAATGTTCGGCCTCTCCTTGTAGAAGACCTTCGAACCGCATTTCTCGCACTGCAGGCCGACCGTGTTGACATTCGTCCTCACAGGTTCCTTGCACTTCGAGCACTTGTACATGACATCTACTCCGTTGTGCTTATCTTGCGCTTCACGGCTTTGGCTGCCTTCTGCGGAACAACCTCGGCTAGCTCTTCCTCCGCGGGCCTCTCCTTTCCTTCGACCTTCGCCAGGACCTCAGCGAGCTCGCGCTTGACTGAGACCGGCGGTGTCGGCATGTAAGAGCTGCTCGCGCATCTGTTTCCGCAGTGTCTACAGACCCAGATGCCGTTCGCCTCCCGCAATAGCGCCACGGCCTTGCACTTGGGGCATTCGTGTCGGCCCTTGCTCTGAACCTCTACCTCTCCGATGCGCCTTCTGATCCTGACCCCGTACCTCGCGCCCAGCCTTCCTGCGGGCCCGACCTTCTTGGTTCTCTTGGCCATCAGCACCAGCCGTCCTCTCAGATCTTGGAGCGCACCTCAGCTCCGATTCTCCTTGATATGTCGACGACCTTGAAGACCTCATCGAGAGTGAACGCACCCTCCAGCCCCTTCTGCATGGCGCAGAGGTTGCCGTTCTCTATGGTCGCAGCTGTCAGCCTGGCCTCCGCGACACGTTCCTCGTCGTGAGTGGGATCCACAAGAAGCTTGCCGTCGATCTTGACGGCGGTGACGGACACGGGCTCGTGCTTGAGGGGAAGCGGATAGTCCTCTCCCTTTCCGGCCTTCTTCGCGGGCACGGTCGCGCTCTTCAGAGCGGCGAGCGCTCCTATGTTCGCTGCGTCAAACAGGTTACCATCGTAGTCGAGCACATGGACGTCCAGAAACAGTATCCAGACCTCTTTTCCGGGCTCCATGCACAGCTTCTCGAGGTCGACAGCGCGCCCTTCTCTTATTCCTCTGTCTATGACTCTGGCCACCTCTATCGATTCCTGGTCTGGCGGCCCGCCCTCAAAGGACTCGCTCGCCATTGGGATGAGCTCGGCATTCGTGGTGAGCACTCCCGAGTTCGGCGTGTCCGGGAACGGCTCGCCCAGGATGAGCTTCACTCCCACGACGACCTGTGTGTTTCCGAGATTGACTCTTGCGGAGCCTTCGGCAGAGCCAATGAAGTTGGTCTCGACAGTGAGCTGTCTGAGCTCGTCGAACCTCCTGCCGTCGGCCCTCATGCCTTTGCTGAGGAGCTTTGATATGTAGTCCTTCTTGAGGTCGGCAACAACGTCCTTTCCCATCTCAGGCCACCTCCCTCTTGGGCACAGCGCCTTCTTGGGCCGCCAGGTCTGAGTCCTCCGCCCTGACGGAGTACCTCCGCCTCAGCGCGTCCCGCTGGATCTCATAGACCTTCTTGCATGCGTCGACGGCCATATGGAGGCCCCTGTCGAACTCCTCCTGCGTGAGGTCGCCATCCATCTGCAGGAGCACTATCTCGCCCGTCCTGGGGACGAATCCCACCGGGATATCTGCCTGGCCGGAGTTGTCCTCTTCCTTGCCCAGGTCCAGAACCATCGTGTTGGCGACCTTTCCGGCCGCGCACGCTGCGACGAGGTCCTTCATCGGGACCCCCGCATCAGCCAGCGCGACCGAAGCTGCCGTCAGGCCGGCACATCTGGTGCCTGCGTTCGCCTGTAGCACCTCGATGTAGACATCAATCGATGTCCTCGGGAAGTACTCAGTGAACACGACGTGTGTCAGAGCCTCTGATATGATCTTCGAGATCTCGTGCGATCTCCTGTCTGGGCCGGGCTTCTTCCTGTCCTCCACGGAGAACGAGGCCATGTTGTATGCGCATTGGACGAGCGCCCTCTCCGGGTTCTGCAAGTGTCTCGGATGGCACTCGCGCGGTCCGTACACAGCAGCCATGACCTTGTTGAGCCCCCACTCCACGTACGCCGAGCCATCGGCCCGCTTGAGCACCCCCGCTTCTATCCTGAGCGGCCTCATCTCGTCTGGGAGGCGTCCGTCCACCCTCCTGCCGCTCTCGTCGATCAACTTGATGTCTGTGGGCGTTCCACCCATGTCGCTCACGCTCCTCTCCTCGATTCCGCCTCAAGGAACCTCTTGACCTTCTCAGTCAGTCCGAGGCTGTGCGCCTCTTCTTCGATC